>DASVBQ010000089.1:0-4741 GCA_036375795.1 Actinomycetes bacterium | reverse complement strand
CCCGGCAGCGCCGCCAGCTCGTCGACCGTCACTCCCCCATGCTGGCCGAATAGGCTGACAAGTCCATGCCGAACCGCACGTTGAGCCCGCAGCCGGCCGAGCAGCCGAGACGCCGCGCCAGGAGCCGCTCCGCGGAGTCGGAGTCGGCGTCGCGTCGTGCCGAGCTGCGGCGTGCGAGCGCGCCGACCGTCACCTATCCCCCGGAGCTACCGGTCGCGCAGCGCAGGGACGAGATCGCCGCCGCGATCCGCGACCACCAGGTGGTCGTCGTGGCGGGCGAGACCGGGTCGGGCAAGACCACCCAGCTGCCGAAGATCTGCCTCGAGCTGGGCCGCGGCATCGACGGCCTGATCGGACACACCCAGCCCAGACGGCTCGCCGCACGCACCGTCGCCGACCGCATCGCCGAGGAGCTCAAGGTGCCGCTCGGCGGCGCGATCGGCTACACCGTCCGCTTCACCGACACGGTCGGCGCCAACACGATGGTCCGGCTGATGACCGACGGCATCCTGCTCGCCGAGATCCAGCGCGACCGGGACCTGCGCCGCTACGACACGCTGATCATCGACGAGGCGCACGAGCGCAGCCTGAACATCGACTTCATCCTCGGCTACCTCAAGTCGCTGCTCCCCCGCCGCCCCGACCTCAAGGTCGTCATCACCTCGGCGACCATCGACCCCCAGCGGTTCTCCGAGCACTTCGGCGGTGCCCCGATCGTGGAGGTGTCCGGCCGCACCTACCCCGTAGAGGTCCGCTACCGGCCGGTCGTCGACCCGGACGACCCGGCGGCCGACGAGGACCGCGACCAGGTCACCGCCATCCTCGACGCCGTCGACGAGCTGATCGCTGAAGACAGCGGAGGCGACAGCGGTGACATCCTCGTCTTCCTGTCCGGGGAGCGGGAGATCCGCGACACCGCCGACGCCCTGCGCGCCCACACGGCCCGCACACGTGACGACATCGACGTCCTCCCGCTCTACGCCCGGCTGTCGGCCGCCGAGCAGCATCGCGTCTTCGCCCCGCACCCGGGTCGTCGCATCGTGCTCGCCACCAACGTCGCCGAGACCTCGCTCACGGTTCCCGGCATCAAGTACGTCGTGGACCCGGGCACCGCCCGCATCTCGCGCTACAGCCACCGGCTCAAGGTGCAACGGCTGCCGATCGAGGCGATCAGCCAGGCCAGCGCGAACCAGCGCACGGGCCGCTGCGGGCGTACGTCGGACGGCATCTGCATCCGGCTCTACTCGGAGGAGGACTTCCTCGCCCGGCCGGAGTTCACCGAGCCGGAGATCCTGCGTACCAATCTCGCGTCGGTGATCCTCGCCATGACCGCGCTCGGCCTCGGCGACATGGCCGCGTTCCCGTTCGTCGAGCCGCCGGACCGCCGCCAGGTCAGGGACGGCGTCGCGCTCCTGGAGGAGCTCGGTGCCCTTGGCCCCACGGAGCAGGACCCACGCAAGCGGCTGACCGCTGTCGGCCGGACGCTGGCGCAGCTGCCGGTCGACCCCCGGCTCGGCCGCATGGTCATCGAGGCCGACCGCAACGGCTGCGTCCCGGACGTTCTCGTCATCGCCGCCGCGCTGTCCATCCAGGACCCGCGGGAGCGGCCGGTCGAGAAGCAGCAGGCTGCCGACGGGATGCACCGCCGGTTCACCGACGACCGCTCCGACTTCCTCGCCTACCGCAACCTGTGGGTCTACCTGCAGGAGCAGCAGAAGGCCCTGTCCGGCAACGCGTTCCGCCGGCTGTGCAAGGCGGAGTTCCTGCACTACCTGCGCATCCGGGAATGGCAGGACCTGGTCGGTCAGCTGCGCCAGGTCGCGCGCTCGCTGGGCCTCGCGACGACGGGTGACGTCGGCGCACCCGGGGACGAGCCGAAACCGGTTCACGTGTCCCTGCTCGCCGGCCTGCTCTCGCACGTCGGGCTGTGGGACCCGGAGAGGCGGGAGTACGTGGGCGCGCGCGGGGCGCGGTTCGCCCCCTGGCCGGGCTCCGCCCTGTTCAAGAAGCCACCGCGCTGGGTGATGGCCGGCGAGCTCGTCGAGACCTCACGTCTGTGGGGCCGCGACCTCGGGCGGATCGAGCCCGAGTGGGTGGAGCCGATCGCCGAGCACCTCGTCAAGCGGTCGTACAGCGAGCCGCACTGGTCGGCCAGGAACGGTGCCGTCATGGCGTACGAGAAGGTCACGCTCTACGGGGTGCCGATCGTGGCCGCGCGGCGGGTGACGTACGGCCGGATCGACCCCGAGCTGTCCCGCGAGCTGTTCATCCGGCATGCGCTGGTGCAGGGCGAGTGGCGTACGCACCACACGTTCTTCCACGAGAACCGGGCGCTGCTCGAGGACGTGGAGGAGCTCGAGCACCGGGCCCGGCGGCGGGACATCCTGGTCGACGACGAGACGCTCGTGGACTTCTACGACCAGCGGGTGCCGGCTGACGTGGTGTCGGCCAGGCACTTCGACGCATGGTGGAAGAAGGCCCGCCGGGAGACGCCCGACCTGCTGACCTTCGACCCCGCGATGCTTGTGCGCGAGGACGCGACGCAGGTCGCGCAACGGGACTACCCCGACACGTGGCGGCAGGACGACCTCGTGCTGCCGCTGACCTACCAGTTCGAGCCCGGTGCCGACGCCGACGGCGTGACCGTGCACGTCCCCCTCACCGTGCTCAACCGGCTCCGCCCCGAGGGCTTCGACTGGCAGGTGCCGGGCCTGCGCCTCGACCTGGTCACCGCGCTGATCAAGTCGCTGCCCAAGACGCTGCGGCGCACGCTCGTTCCTGCCCCGGACACGGCTCGGGCCGTCCTCGAACGGCTCGACCGGCTCGACGGCGATGTCGACGGAGCTCCACTGACCCAGGTGATGGCCGACGAGCTGCGCCGGCTCACCGGTGTCGTCGTGCCGCACGACGCCTGGGACCTCAGCCGGGTGCCGGACCACCTCCGCCTGACCTTCCGCGTCGAGGACGACGACGGTCAGCCGGTGGCGGAGGACAAGGACCTCGTGGCGCTCAAGGCCCGGCTTGCGCCGACCGTGCGTCGCACGGTGTCGCGCGCGGCGGCCGGGGTCGAGCGCGGCGGGCTCACGTCATGGTCGTTCGGCGAGCTGCCGCGCTCCTTCGAGCAGCAGCGGGACGGTCAGGCGGTCAAGGGCTTCCCTGCCCTGGTCGACGAGGGCGACTCGGTCGCCGTGCGCGTGCTCGGGACGCCCGAGGAACAGGCCCGCGAGACCTGGCGCGGCACACGCCGGCTGCTCACTCTCACCGTGCCTTCGCCCGTCAAGCACGTGGTCGCCCGGCTGGACAACGCCAGCAAGCTCGCGCTCGGCCACAACCCGCACGGATCGGTCCCGGCGCTGCTCGCGGACTGCGTCGACTGCGCGGTCGACGCGCTCATGGCCGCGCACGGCGGCCCGGTGACCACCCAGGCGGGATTCGACCGGCTGCGCGAGGCGGTCCGCAGCGCGCTGCCCGAAACGACGTACGACGTGGCTGTCACCGTCGCCGGCATCCTCGCAACGGCTCACGAGATCACCGGTCGCGTGTCCGGGACGGCGAGTCCTGCCGTGCTGCCGTCTCTCGTCGACATCCGCGGGCAGCTCGCGCGGCTGGTGCACCCGGGCTTCGTGACCGCGACCGGCCGGGACCGGCTGCCGCACCTGCGGCGCTACCTGCGGGCCGTGCAGGTGCGCCTCGACGCGCTCGCCCAGGCACCCGGAAGGGACCGCGACCGGCTGGCCGAGGTCACAGCGGTGCAGGGCGAGCTGGACGCGTGGCTGCGCAGCCTGCCGCCGTCCCGGCGCGACGACCCGGGGGTGACGGCCGTGCGGTGGATGGTCGAGGAGCTGCGCGTGTCGCTGTTCGCCCAGCAGCTCGGCACGCCCCACCCGGTGTCGGCGAAGCGGATCTACAAGGCGATGGACGCCGTCGCCTCCTGACGGGGTCCGGGACGGCCCAGGGTCGGTCCCCGATGCGGGCCAGGGGTCCGACGACGCAGGCTGGAACCGTCCCTCCCACCACGCCCGAGAAAGTGGCCAACCGTGAACGACATCCACGCGACCTTCCGCCAGCAGGGCCTGGTCCGACCCCGCGAGGGCCGAGTGCTGGCCGGGGTCTGCGCCGGCCTGGGGCGACGCTTCGGCCTCGACCCGTGGCCGGCCAGGCTGCTCTTCGTGCTGCTGCTCCTCGTGCTGCCCGGCAGCCAGTTCCTCGTCTATCCCCTGCTGTGGATCCTCATGCCCAGGGAAGACCTCCCCCCTGCCCCGGCCCGACCTGCCACAGCATGAGCCGCTCGCCGAGCCGTCATGGCACGTGCCTGCGGATGAACTCCAGCGCTCGGCCGGTCTGCCGCACCTGCTCGTCGACGACCAAGGAGCCGTGCCCGGCATCGAAGCGGTACTCCTCGTAGGCGTGCCCCAGCTCGTCCAGCCGAGCAAGGTAGTTCTCGATCTGGCGGATCGGGCACCGGGGATCGTTCTCGCCGGCGCCGACGAAGAGGGGCACCCGCACCTTCTCGGCGTACGTGATGGGCGAGGAGCGCTCGTAGCGGTCGGGCACCTCGACCGGTGAGCCACCGAACAACGAACGGTCGAAGGCCCGCAGCGACTCGGCCTCGTCCTCGTACGCCGCGACGAAGTCCGCCACGGGTACCCAGGCAATGCCCGCCGCCCACGCATCGGGTTGGGTGCCCAGTCCGAGCAGCGTGAGGTAGCCGCCCCACGACCCCCCGGCCAGCACGGTGCGG
>DASVBQ010000083.1:0-14119 GCA_036375795.1 Actinomycetes bacterium | reverse complement strand
GCCGCCGCTGGCCTCGTCGCCCGTTGTCGCGTCGTCGGTGTCCTCGTCCTCGTCCTCGATGGCCGTGGCCGTCGTGGTCGGCGTTGGCGTCGCGGCGGCGCTCGCCTCGTCCTCGCCGGCACGGCTCTTGCCGCCAGAGGCCAGCTCGGAGATCGCGGCGCCCTTCTCTGCGCCGGTGAGGGTGGTGGTCGTGGCCAGCCCGGACACTGCCTTGCCGTGGGCGTTGGCCTCCGTGGTCGCCTCGGCAGTGGCCTCGGCCTGCTTCGCCTCGGCCGCGGCCTTGGCCTCGGCGCTCGAGCCGCGGGTCGCGGTGGGCTCGGCGGCCTGGTCGGCCGGGCCGGGCACGGTCACGCCGACCGTGCCGAGCGCGTCGCGGGCGACCTGCTGGGCGGCACCGGGCAGGGTTCCGGTCGCGGCGACGGCGTACCCCCCGCCCACGAGCGACAAGGCGCTCAGGGCAGCGGCGGCGGCGAGCTTGGCGGTGGTGCGGGACTGCATTCGTCTCCTCGGGTGGTCTGCAGGGGAGCACATCGCGAGGCGGAAGGCGTCCAGCGCTTCCGCCTCTCCCGGCACCGGTCGCTCGGCAGGGGCGGCGGCCGCTGTCAGGAGCGCGACGACCCGGGCGTTGGTCGTCTCGCGCGCGATGTGGTCTCTCATGACTCCCCTGTCACCGACGGGACGCTGCGCAGCGTTACACCCTGCTGCGAGCTTTCTGTTTCCGGCTCGAGCATCCGGGCCAGCCGACGCAGGCCGCGGTGCGCGAGCACCCGCACGGTGCCCGGGCGCTTCCCCACGACGGCCGCCGTGGCAGCCACGTCCAGGTCCGCCACCACCCGCAGCAGGACGACCTCGGCCTGGTCCTTCGGCAGGCGGCCGATCAGCTCGAGCGCGCGCTCGGTCGAGACGATCTCCTCGACCTGGTCCTCGACCTGTCGGGCCGCCGGCAGGTCCAGGGCCGCCGACTCGTCGAGCACCGGAGGCCGGCGCGCGGCCTGGCGGACGTGGTCCACCCAGCGGTGTCGGGCGATGGTGAACACCCAGGCGCGGAAGGCGTCCTCGTCGCCGTCGAACCGGCGCAGCCCCCGGACCACGTGCACCCAGGTCTCGGCGGCGACGTCCTCGGCCACGTCGGGCGCCAGGGTCTGCAGGTAGCGGAGCACGCCGGGCGCGACGCTGCGGAACACCCGGGTGAACGCCGTCTCGTCCCCGCGCGCGGCCTCGACGAGGTCGCGGTGGCTGAAGGAGGTAGGAGTCATCTCGTTCCCGGACAGGTGCGGACGAAGCAGGCACCGTACTCCTCCCGTCACCCCGGTGGTTGGCGGTCGTTGTTACCCACGAGTAGCATCCGAGCCAGCGACTCCCCCGGCATCGATGAGGAGACCCCGTGCCCGCAGCGGCCAGAGCACCACGACAGGTCCGTGACGTCGTCTTCGTGGAAGGCGTGCGAACACCGTTCGGCAAGGCCGGCGAGAAGGGGATGTACGCCCAGACCCGGGCCGACGACCTGGTGATCCGGTGCATCCGCGAGCTGGTGCGCCGGCACCCCGAGCTGCCGCCGGAGCGCGTCGACGACGTGGCGATCGCGGCAACGACGCAGATCGGGGACCAGGGCCTGACCATCGGCCGGACCGCGGCGCTGCTGGCCGGCCTGCCGAAGACCGTGCCCGGCTACGCCATCGACCGGATGTGCGCCGGGGCGATGACGGCCGTGACGACGAGCGCCGGCGGCATCGCCTTCGGCGCGTACGACGTGGTCATCGCCGGCGGGGTCGAGCACATGGGCCACCACCCGATGGGCGAGGGCGTCGACCCGAACCCGCGGATCATCGCCGAGAAGCTCGTCGACCCGTCGGCCCTCGTCATGGGCGCGACGGCCGAGAACCTGCACGACCGGTTCCCCCACCTGACCAAGGAGCGCGCAGACGCCTTCTCGGTCGCCAGCCAGGAGAAGCTGGCCAAGGCCTACGCGAACGGCAAGATCGAGCCTGACCTGGTGCCGGTCGCGACACGGTCGGTCGAGCAGGGCTGGGGGCTGGCCACCGCAGACGAGCCGCCGCGTCCGGGCACGACCATGGAGGACCTCGCCGCGCTCAAGACCCCGTTCCGTCCGCACGGCCGGGTCACCGCGGGCAACGCGGCCGGGCTCAACGACGGCGCGACCGCCTGCATCCTCGCCGCCGAGGAGGTGGCCGACGATCTCGGCCTGCCGGTCCGCATGCGCCTGGTGTCCTACGCGTTCGTCGGGGTCGAGCCGGAGGTGATGGGCGTCGGCCCGGTGCCGGCGACCGAGAAGGCGCTCGCGAAGGCCGGCCTCACGATCGACGACATCGGCCTGTTCGAGCTGAACGAGGCGTTCGCCGTCCAGGTGCTCGCGTTCCTCGACCACTTCGGCCTGGCCGACGACGACCCGCGGGTCAACGAGTACGGCGGCGCGATCGCCTTGGGCCACCCGCTCGCGTCCTCCGGGGTGCGGCTGATGACCCAGCTCGCCCGGCAGTTCGAGGACCACCCCGAGGTGCGGTACGGCCTCACCGCGATGTGCATCGGGATCGGCATGGGCGGCGCGGTGATCTGGGAGAACCCGCATTGGAGCGCAACCGGGGACGGCAACACCGGCCACGACGAGGGGAACGACAAGTGAGCGAGATGCTGGACTTCCCGGACGAGGTCGTCACCCGGGCGCCCGTCCGCTACGTCGACCTGCCGCACGGCGCGGGAACGGCGGCGATCCTGACGATGGACAACGGCTTCGACCACACGAAGCCGACGACGTTCGGGCCGCAGAGCCTGGCCAACATCGAGGCCTCCATCGACGAGGTGCTCGGTCGCGACGACGTCGTGTTCCTCGCCGTGACCGGCAAGCCGTTCATCTTCGCGGTCGGGGCCGACCTCAAGGCGATGGAGGCTGGTGGCACGCTCGAGCAGGCGAAGGCGTACTTCGCCCTCGGCCACCGCGTCTTCGGCAAGCTGCGAAGCTCCACGGTGCCGACCTTCGCGTTCATCAACGGCGCGACGATCGGCGGCGGCCTCGAGATCGCCCTGCACTGTCACTACCGCACGATCTCCTCCGGCGTGCCGGCGCTCGCCTTTTCCGAGGTGTTCCTGGGGTTGATCCCGGGCTGGGGCGGCAGCCAGCTGCTGCCCAACCTGATCGGCCCGGACAAGGCCGTCACGGTCATCATCGAGAACGCGATGAACCAGAACCGCATGCTCAAGGGTCCGCAGGCGTATCAGCTGGGCATCGCCGACGCCATGTTCGAGCCGGCCGACTTCCTCGAGCAGTCGCTCGCCTGGGCGTCCGCGGTGGTCCGCGGCGAGGTCGTCGTCGAGCGTCCCGAGATCGACCGTGGCGAGGCGTGGGACGCGGCGCTCGCGCGCGGCCGGGCGATCGCCGACATGAAGGTGCACGGCGCGGCGCCCGCGCCGTATGCCGCGCTGGAGCTGCTCGAGCTCGCCCGCACGGCATCGTACGAGGACGGCACGGCCGCCGAGCGCAAGGCACTCATGAAGCTCGTCCTCGGCGAGGAGCTGCGGGCCGGCCTCTACGCCTTCGACCTCGTGCAGCGCCGGGCGAAGCGGCCGGCCGGGGCTCCCGACACGTCGCTGGCCCGGCCGGTCACCAAGGTCGGCATCGTCGGCGCCGGCCTGATGGCCTCCCAGCTCGCGCTCTTCTTCGCGCGCCGGCTCGAGGTGCCGGTCGTCATGACCGACCTCGACCAGGCCAGGGTGGACAAGGGGGTCGGCTACGTCCACTCCGAGGTCGACAAGCTGCTCGCCAAGGGCCGCATCACCGGCGACACCGCCAACCGTCTCAAGGGCCTGGTGACCGGGGCGACCGACAAGGCGGCGTTCGCAGACGCCGACTTCGTCATCGAGGCCGTGTTCGAGGAGATGAAGGTCAAGCAGCAGGTCCTCGCCGAGGTGGAGGCAGTCGTCTCGCCGGAGTGCGTGCTCGCGACCAACACCTCCTCGTTGTCGGTCACCGAGATGGCGTCCGGTCTGGCGCACCCGGAGCGGGTCGTGGGCTTCCACTTCTTCAACCCGGTCGCCGTGCTGCCGCTGCTCGAGATCGCCCGCGCCGAGCGGACCGACGACGCGTCGCTGGCCACGGCCTTCGCGGTGGGCAAGACGCTGAAGAAGTCCTGCGTGCTCGTCGCCGACCGGCCCGCCTTCGTGGTGAACCGCGTCCTCACCCGGTTCCTCGGCGAGGTCACCAAGTCGGTCGACGAGGGCACGCCGTTCGAGGTCGCCGACAAGGCGCTCGAGCCCCTCGGCCTGCCGATGTCGCCGTTCGTGCTGCTCCAGCTCGTCGGCCCGGCCGTGGCGCTGCACGTGGCCGAGACGATGCACGAGGCGTTCCCCGACCGGTTCTATGTGTCGGAGAACCTCAAGCGGCTGGTGGCGGCCGGCAAGTCCGGGGTCTACGTCTGGGAGGGGGCCACCCCGAAGGTCGACCCGGAGGTCGCCGAGCTGTTCCAGCAGGGCAGCTCGCCGGCGACCGAGGACGAGGTCCGCCGCCGGGCTCTCGACGCGCTGGCCGAGGAGATCCGCATCATGCTCGACGAGAAGGTCGTCGAGGACGTCCGCGACATCGACCTGTCGATGCTGCTGGGCGCAGGGTGGCCGTTCCACCTCGGCGGCATCACGCCGTACCTCGACCGCGAGGGCGTCTCCGAGCGCGTCACCGGGCAGCGGTTCCTGCCTCCGGCGGTGGCCAGCCTCCCCACGCACTGACCTCGACGCCCGGTCAGGGCAGGAGCAGGGCGCTGTCGCCGAACTCGTGCCAGCGGTAGCCGACGGAGTGCGCGGCCGCGTATGCCGCGCGCACCAGGTCCGGGCCCGCGACGGCCTCGAGCAGCAGCAGGTGTGACGCGCCCGGCTCGTGCCACCCGGTGACCAGACCGTTGACCACACGGGCCGGACGGTCCGGGCCGAGCACGAGATCGGTCCAGCCGCCGCCGCCCCGCATCGTGCCCGCGTCTCCCGCGACGCTCTCCAGCGCCCGCGTGACGGTGGTGCCGACCGCGACCACCCGGCCGCCGGCCTGGCGGGTCGCGTTCACCAGGCGCGCGGTCGTCGCCGGGACGTCGAAGCGCTCGGGTAGCGGCAGCTCGCCCTTCTCCAGCGACGAGACACCGGTGTGCAGCGTCACCGGCGCCATCACCACGCCGGCGCCGACCAGGTCCGTCACCAGCCGGGTACTGAACGGCCGCCCGGCGCTCGGCATCTCCGCGCTGCCGGGCTCCCGGGCGAACACCGTCTGGTAGCTCTCCAACGGCCAGTCGTCGGGCACGTAGTCGTACGCGATCGGACGGCCGTGTGCCGCCAGGTAGGTGGGCACCGAGCCGGCGACCACCACCCGGGCCCGCCAGAGCCGGGGGCGGTCGGTACGCGTGTCCGCTCGGAACGGCTCGACGAGGCTCAGCCGACCGGCCGGCAGCTCGACCACCTCCCCCGCGTCCGCGTCGCGCAGCGGCCCCGTCGCCCGCCGCCCCGGCCGGAGCTCCACCGCCCAGGTTCCGTCCTCCAGCGCCGTGGAGAAGTGCACCGTGACGGGCGCCGACCCGCGCCGGCCGTCCACCGCCGCTGGCAGCGTCGCCGAGGTGTTCACCACCACGAGGTCGCCGGGCCGGAGGAACTCCCCGAGGCGCCGGAACAGGGTGTGCCGTACGCCCCACCGCGCCGCCACGAGCAGCCGGACACCGTCCCTGCGGGTCCCGTGGGCCTCCGGCGGCTCGGTCGCCGAGCGGACCGGTCCGGCGACCGGCCGCGGCGCGGGCATCGTCATCGGACTGGCACCGCCGCGGCCAGGTCGCTGGACCGGTACCGGCCGCTGGGCGGGCGCTCGTCCAGCAACCGCATCACCGACGGCACGACCGACTCCGGCTCGGGGCGGTCGGAGATGTCCTCACCGGGGAACGCCTCCTGGTGCATCTGGGTGCGCATGTCGCCGGGGTCGAACGCATAGGCACGGATCTCAGGCTGCTCGACTGCCAGCACTGCGGTCAGCTGGTCCAACGCCGCCTTCGCGGCCCCATAGCCGCCCCATCCCTCGTACGCCTCGACAGCCGCGTCGCTGCTGACGTTCACCACGGTTCCGTGGCCAGCCACCAGGGCCGGGAGCGCCAGGCGCACCAGGTCCGCGGGGGCAAGCACATCGGTGTCGAACACCCGGGCGAGCTCCGTCGGAGGGTAGGCGTCCAGCCGCGGCTGCGGGCTCGGGCCAAGATGGCTGGCGTTGTTGACGAGCAGGTCGAGCCCGCCGAGCCCGAGCGCCGCATCGACCAGCTCGCGGCGGTGCCGCGCATCCGTGACGTCGCCGGGCAGCGCAGCCGTCCGGCGCGGATCGAGCTCGTCGGCGACGCGCTCGAGCGCGGCTCCGCCGCGAGCGTCCAGGACCAGAGCCCAGCCCCGGGCGTCCAGCTCCCGGGCAAGCGCGCGGCCCAGACCGCGCGAGGCGCCCGTGATGATTGCGACAGGCATGTCACGTCTCCTTGTCGTTCCGTTCGTCACGAGGCATCCTGAAAGATGAAGTTGACTTCAAGTCAAGGAGAATGGTTGGACACCGCCGACCTGCTGACGGTGGGCGCGGTCGCGCGGCGCAGCGGCTTCGCCCCGTCCGCATTGCGCTACTACGAGCGGCTCGGCCTGATCTCGGCTACCCGCACCACCGGCGGTCAGCGGCGCTACACGCGCAGCGTGCTGCGTCGGCTCGCCTTCATCCGGGCCGCGCGCAACATCGGCCTGAGCCTCGACGAGGTCGCTGCTGCCCTCGAGGCCCTGCCGCAGGGCCGCACGCCGACCAAGGCGGACTGGGCCCGGCTCTCTCGAGGCTGGCGGCAGCGGCTCGACGACCAGATCTCCGGGCTGCTGGCGCTGCGGGACGGCCTCGACTCGTGCATCGGCTGCGGCTGCCTGTCGCTGCGCCGGTGCGCGATCTCCAACGCCGGGGACCGAGCTGCCCTCGACGGTCCGGGCGCCGCGTTCCTTCCTCGATCACTGCGGCGGGTGGGCGAGGTGTGACCTATGGTTGTCGTGACCGGCGGCTCGCACGCGGACGCAACGTCCCCGTCGTCGCCGGTGAACGACTCGTCGGCCGTGGCCGGGACAGGTCCTCACATGGACGGTGCGTGGAGCTCGGCGGCGGCCGTCTGATGGCCATGGTCAGTGCGGACGGCTGGCGGGTGGAGAAGGTCATCCGGACGCTTCCCGGCGAGCTGCCGGTCGCCCGGCTACGGGTGAGCTGGCGCGGGTACTGGCAGGCCGACTGCCTCACCACGGAGGAGGTCGAGGCGTACGTCGACCTGAGCACTCTCGTGCCGTCCTCGACGCATCTCTACTCGCGGGACGACCCGCGAGCCCGTCCGCTCACCGCCCGCGAGGTCCTCGACGCGGCACTGGCGAAGGCCGCCGTCGAGCTGGAACGCAGCCCCGAGGACCCACCGCCCGGCGAACCACCCTCGCGGCGGCTCTGGGCGGTTCCTTCCGTCGACTCCGTCGACTCCATCAACCCGGAGTAGCGCGAGGCGGCTGCCGAGACACACCGATCGTCACCCTGTGTGAGCAGATCTCACCCTGCCGGGCGAGTCTCCGCGGGCAGCGGCATGGGTACGTTCGAGACATGCACGCCCCGGACTCGCTCGAGCTGCGCCGCCTGGCGCTGGCCGTGTCGGTGCTCGACGACGTCGACATCGTCCCGCTGGACGACGGCGTGCTGCTCGCCGGCGTCACGCCGGTCGAGGTCTCCTGGCTGGAGCTGCGGCGGGCGCTCGCCGGGGCGGACCCCGAGAGCGACCACGGCAGGGCGCGGGTCAGCACCTGGCTGCACGGCCGCCGCATCGCTGCGGACACGCACCCGGAGCACCTCCGCGAGCTCGCGCGCCCGGTCGGGCTCCCCGTGGACCACGCGCTGCACCCCGGCCTCGACTGGGTCCGGCACCGCGTCATGGGCGACACCATCGACCTGGGCTTCGGCTTCGTCGGCGTCGGCACGGATCCCGACGAGGTGGTCGTGATCCCGCAGGGCGCGCTGGACGCAGCGGGCATCGACCCGTCGCCGTGGTGGCCGGTCGCGCGCGACTACCTCGAGCGGATGGGCGCGGTGGCCGCGCAGCGTCTGGCCGACAACCCGCTGCTCCGGCCGATCGGCGACTGCGACGTCGTGACGCTGCTCGCCTCCCGAACGCTGCGCGAGGCGCTGTGCGCCCAGGACGGCACCGGCATGCGCGCCGCGGCCGTCCCGATGCGCCGCCGCGGGTGGCTGGACCTCAGCCGCATCGACCCCGCCTTCACCGCCGCCGCGGCGGCGGCCACGGCGGCCGAGGAGCGAGGCTTCCCGCGGCCGCTCCTGCTCACCGTCGACGAGGTCGCCATGGCCCCCGAGGGCGGGCGGCCCGCCGAGATCGTGCTCCGGGACACCGCCGTCGAGTCGCCGCACCTGCGCCCGGTGCTCTTCCGATGACGGCCGCCGGCATGGGACAGCCGCACCCCGCCAGTCCCTTCGCCGTGACCCTCACCGAGCTTGTGGGCAGCGTGCAGGTGCCGGTCGAGCTGCAGGTCCACAGCATCAGCCTTCCCGAGGTCGCGATGACGAGCAGCGACGAGTGGCTGGCAATGCGGTGGGTCGCCGACGGGGGTCACGGCAGCCTCGGCGGCGGTCTGGCCGGAGGCGACTGCGACTGAGGAGTTCCCTCTCGCTGCGACGGACCGAGCGCGAGGGTTCAGGACGGCGATGGTGACCGCCCCTGGGGCCGGTCAGTCCGACAGGGACTGCTGCCGCTCGACGCTGCCCTCGAGACCGGACACCGTCTCGACGATGTCGCGGGCGATGTCCTGCGCCGTCAGGCCGATCTCGGCGAGCACCTCGGACCGCTTGCCGTGGTCGAGGAACCGCGCCGGGATCCCGAAGTCGCGCACCGGGGTCGGCACCCGCGCGTCGCGCAAGGCCTGCGCGACCATCGACCCGACTCCCCCGGCCCGGATGCCGTCCTCGACGGTGACCACGCACCGGTGGGAAGCCGCGAGCGGGATGACCTCGGGCGGCACCGGCTTCACCCAGCGGGGGTCGACCACCGTGACGCCGATCCCCTGCTGGGCGCACCGGTCGGCCACCTCGAGGCAGGTCTCGGCCATCGCGCCGACCGACACCAGCAGCACGTCGGCGTCGTCCGTGCGCCGGAGGACGTCCATGCCGCCGATGGTGTCGACGGGCACGATGTCGGCGCCGACGGCGCCCTTCGGGAACCGCACCACGGTCGGCGCGTCGTCGACGGCGACGGCCTCGCGCAGCAGCGCGCGCAGGGTGACCGCGTCACGCGGAGCGGCGATGCGCAGGCCGGGAACGACCTGCAGGAACGCCATGTCCCACATGCCGTTGTGGCTGGCCCCGTCGTCGCCGGTGACGCCGGCCCGGTCGAGGACGAAGGTGACTCCGCACTTGTGCAGCGCGACGTCCATCAGCACCTGGTCGAACGCCCGGTTGAGGAACGTCGCGTAGACCGCCACCACCGGGTGCAGCCCGCCGAGCGCCAGCCCGGCCGCGGACGTCGCGGCGTGCTGCTCGGCGATGCCGACGTCGAAGACACGGTCCGGGAACTCGTCGGCGAACTTGTCCAGGCCGACCGGGATCAGCATCGCGGCAGTGATGCCGACGACGTCCCGTCGCTCCCGCCCGACGGCCACCATCTCGTCGGCGAAGACGCTGGTCCACGACGTCCCCGCCGGGGCCAGCGGCTGCCCGGTCTCGGGGTCGATCACGCCGACCGCGTGGAACTGGTCGGCGACGTCCTCCTCCGCGTGCTTGTAGCCACGGCCCTTCCGGGTGATGCAGTGCACGAGGACCGGGCCGCCGAAGCCGCGGGCGCGGCTCAGTGCGTGCTCGACGGCCTCGACGTCGTGGCCGTCGACCGGTCCGACGTACTTCAGGCCCAGGTCCTCGAACATGCCCTGCGGCGCGACGATGTCCTTGATGCCCTTCTTCACGCCGTGCAGCGCCTCGAAGATCGGCTGGCCCACGACCGGCGTGCGACCCAGGACCTGCTTGCCCCACTCGAGGAAGCGCTCGTAGCCGCGGGTCGTCCGCAGGGTCGCGAGGTGGTGGGCGAGCCCGCCGATGGTCGGGGCGTACGACCGCTCGTTGTCGTTGACCACGATGACCAGGCGCCGCGACCGGTCGGCCGCGATGTTGTTGATCGCCTCCCAGGCCATCCCGCCGGTCAGCGACCCGTCACCGACGACGGCCACGACATGCCGGTCGGTCTCGCCGCGCAGCTGGTAGGCCTTGGCCAGGCCGTCGGCGTACGACAGCGCCGTCGAGGCGTGGGAGTTCTCGATCACGTCGTGCTCGGACTCGGCGCGGCTCGGGTAGCCGGAGAGCCCGCCCTTCTGCCGCAGCCGGTCGAACCGGCCGGCCCGGCCGGTCACGATCTTGTGGACGTACGCCTGGTGGCCGGTGTCCCACAGGATCGTGTCGTGGGGCGAGTCGAAGACCCGGTGCAGGGCGAGGGTCAGCTCGACTGCGCCCAGGTTCGGCCCGAGGTGGCCGCTGGTGCGGGTCACGGAGGTGATCAGGAACTCGCGGATCTCCTCGGCGAGGGCCTCGAGCTGGGCGTGGTCGAGCCGCCTCAGGTCGCGGGGTTCGTGGATCGTCTCCAGCAGGCCCACCTGCATGGGCTCCTCTCGTCGAGACTGCGGCACAGTGACGCGTCGGACGAGTCTACGTCGGCTCAGAGCCGGGCCACGAAACGCCGGCCACGCAGCGCCTCCTCGACCAGGCCCACCGCCCGGGCGGTCACGACCAGCCGGGCGCCCTCCCGCTCGTACGCCGCGACCGCGGCAGCGACCGTCTGCGGGTCGGCGACGTCGCGCAACTCGTCCCGTACGGTGCTCAGGCCCCTCCGGGCCGCCTCGATCCCCGCCTGGACGTGGTGCGCGGCGAACCGCGCCAGCACCACGGGGTGGCGCCGCAGCACGCCGTGCGCGCGGTAGTCGGGAGGGCACAGGTCGAACAGCCAGGCACTCGCCGTGCGCTCCCAGTCGGGCGTCCCCGGCGGCCGCACCTCGGGCGGCCAGCCCGGGGGGACGACGGGGGGACTCACCCGGTCAGCCCACCATGCTGCGGGCCACCAGCACCAGGGCCGACAGGGTGCACACGACGAGGACGGCGAACCGGGTCCGGCCGGCGTCGACGTGGCGGCGCGTCGGGCCGGAGAGCGCGAAGCCGACCAGCAGGAAGGGCACCATCGCCGCCGCGGTCAGGAACTGCCCGGCGCGCAGCTGGCCGCCGAGCCCCAGCCCGGCCAGGGACAGGGCCGCCCCGCCGAGGAAGTACGCGCTCATCGTCGCCCGCAGCTGCGGGCCGGTGACGTGCTGGTAGACCAGCGCGAGCGGCGGCCCGTCGATCGACACCGCCGTGCCGGCCGTACCCGAGACCAGCCCGGCGCCGAGCAGCACCGGCGGCCGGTCCGGCAGCCGCACCACGAGAGCGGTGAGGAAGACCGCGGCCAGCACGACGGCGCCCACGAGCACCCCCAGCACCTGCGCGGACACGACGGCCACGACGACGACGCCCAGCACCGTGCCGGGGACCCGGCCGGCGAACGCCCAGCCCAGCCCGCGCCACTGCGCGTGCTGCCGCTCCCGCAGCAGGGTCAGCGTCGGCAGGACGGTAGCCAGCCAGATCATCAGGCCGGGCATCAGCGAGGGCTCGGCCAGGGTGACCACCGGTGCCGCCACCAGTCCGAAGCCCAGTCCGACCGACCCCTGCACCAGGGCAGCAATCACCACGGCGGTCGCGATCACGGCGAACGTGGCGAAACCGGGCACCGGGCGAACCCTAGATCACCCGGCCCGCCGCGCCGTCATGTCCCGCACCTCGGCGTACCTCGCGCGCACCTGCGGTGTCGGGTCGGCCTCGTGCACCTCGGCACCGTCCACCGGCCAGTGCGGCGGCTCGTCCCCGCCGCGCAGCACCCAGGCCGCCTGCCGGGCTGCCCCGTCGGCGACGTACTCCCCCGGCGGTGGCACCACGACGGGGCAGCCGAGGACGGCCGGCGCGATCAGCCGGATGGCCTCCGAGCGCGCGCCCCCTCCCACGAGGAGCACCCGGTGCACGGCCGCGCCCTGGGCCACGATCGCGTCCAGGCCGTCCGCCAGGCCGCAGAGCAGCCCCTCGACGGCCGCCCGCGCGAGGTGGGCCGGTGTCGTGGTCGCCAGGGACAGGCCGTGCAGCGACCCGGTCGCGTCGGGCCGGTCCGGTGTGCGCTCGCCCTCGAGGTACGGCACGAGGACGAGGCCGCCGGCGCCGGCCGGAGCCGAGAGCGCGAGCCGGGAGAGCTCGGCGTGGTCCACGCCGAGCAGCCGGGCCGCCGCGTCGAGCACACGCGAAGCGTTGAGCGTGGCGATCAGCGGCAGGTGGCGCCCGGTGGCGTCGGCGAAGCCGGCCACCGTGCCCGTGGGGTCATGGGCAGGTACGTCGGCGACCGCGCAGACCACACCCGACGTGCCGATCGAGACAACGACGTCGCCGGGGGCAGCCCCCACGCCCAGCGCGGCCGCCGCGTTGTCCCCGGCGCCGGGCCCGAGCACGGCACCGGAGGCCGTGCGGCCTGCCCGGCCGGTCGGGCCGAGCACCTCCGGCACGGCGAGCCGGCGGCCCGCGGCGAGTTCCAGCAGGTCGAGGCGGTACTGCCCCGTGGCCGCGGACCAGTAGCCCGTGCCGCTCGCGTCGCTGCGATCGGTCCGCAGCGCGTCGAGCCCGGTGGCCGCGCCCAGCCGCCAGGTGAGCCAGTCGTGCGGCAGGCACACGGCGGCCGAGCGGGCAGCGGCTTCCGGCTCGTGCTCGGCCAGCCAGCGCAGCTTGGTGACCGTGAACGACGCGACCGGCACGACGCCGACGGCGTCGGCCCATGCCTGACCGCCACCGAGCTCGGTCACCAGGTCCCGGGCCGCACCTGCGGACCGGGTGTCGTTCCAGAGCAGGGCCGGCCGCACGACGGCACCGACCTCGTCGAGGCAGACCATGCCGTGCTGCTGACCGCCTACCGACACGGCCTCGACGTCGGCGAGCCCGCCGGCCGCGTCGACCGCCGTGACCAGCGCGTCCCACCACATGTCGGGGTGCACTTCCGTGCCGTCCGGGTGCGGCGCGCGGCCCTGCCGCACCAGGGCACCGGACCCGGCGTCCCGGACCACGACCTTGCACGACTGCGTCGACGAGTCGATCCCCGCGACGAGCGGGTCCACCGATCCCGCCGAGCCGGTCAGCGCGCGCCCATCAGGTGCTCCACCGCGAGCTGGTCGAGCACCCCGAAGGCGTAGCCGCGAGCGCCGGTCGCGTCGGCGTCGAACGCCTCGTAGGCCGACGCGTCGGCCAGCAGGTCGGCGTACGTCTCGCCGGCGGCGAGGGTGGGCACGGCGAGCTGGTCCACCCGGCTGGCCCGCAGCGCCTCCTGCACCTCGGGGTCGGCACGGTAGGCAGCGGCGCGCTCCTTGAGCATCAGGTAGGTCCGCATGTTCGCCGCGGCCGAGGCCCACACGCCGTGGATGTCCTCCGTCCGCATCGGCTTGTAGTCGAAGTGCCGCGGGCCGTCGTACGCGGGCCCGCCACCAGGCCCGCCGTTCTCCAGCAGGTCGACCAGGAAGAAGGCGCTCAGCAGGTCGCCGTGGCCGAAGACGAGGTCCTGGTCGTACTTCGGGCCGTGCTGGCCGTTGAGGTCGATGTGGAAGAGCTTGTCCTGCCACAGCGCCTGGGCGATGCCGTGCACGAAGTTCAGGTTCGACATCTGCTCGTGGCCCACCTCGGGGTTGACCCCGACCATGTCGGCGTGCTCGAGGGTGGAGATGAACGCCAGCGCATGACCCACGGTCGGCAACAAGATGTCGCCCCGCGGCTCATTCGGCTTCGGCTCCAACGCGAACCGGATCCCGTACCCCTGGTCGACGACGTACTGCGCCAGGAGGTCGAGGCCCTCGCGGTACCGGTCCAACGCCGCCTGCACATCCTTGGCGGCATCCACCTCGGCCCCTTCTCGCCCACCCCAGAAGACGTACGTCGCAGCCCCGAGATCCGCCGCCAGGTCAAGGTTCCGCATCACCTTCCGCAACGCGTACCGCCGTACCC
>DASVBQ010000069.1:0-5590 GCA_036375795.1 Actinomycetes bacterium | reverse complement strand
GTCCGCCACCGGCACCGCGCGGGTCAAGCGCGGCATGGCCGAGATGCTCAAGGGCGGCGTCATCATGGACGTCGTCACGCCTGAGCAGGCAAAGATCGCCGAGGACGCCGGCGCCGTGGCGGTCATGGCCCTCGAGCGGGTGCCGGCCGACATCCGGGCCCAGGGCGGCGTCTCGCGGATGAGCGACCCCGACATGATCGACCGGATCATCGAGGCGGTGTCCATCCCGGTGATGGCCAAGGCCCGCATCGGCCACTTCGTCGAGGCGCAGGTCCTGCAGGCGCTCGGTGTGGACTACGTCGACGAGTCCGAGGTGCTCACGCCGGCCGACTACGCCAACCACATCGACAAGTGGCAGTTCACCGTGCCGTTCGTGTGCGGCGCCACCAACCTCGGCGAGGCGCTGCGCCGCATCACCGAGGGCGCGGCCATGATCCGCTCCAAGGGCGAGGCCGGCACCGGTGACGTGTCCAACGCGGTCACGCACATGCGCACCATCCGGGCCGAGATCAGCCGGCTGGCCTCGCTGCCCGAGGACGAGCTGTACGTCGCGGCCAAGGAGCTGCAGGCGCCGTACGAGCTGGTCAAGGAGGTCGCGGCCGCAGGCAAGCTGCCGGTCGTCCTCTTCACCGCCGGCGGGATCGCCACGCCGGCCGACGCGGCGATGATGATGCAGCTCGGCGCCGAGGGCGTGTTCGTGGGCTCCGGCATCTTCAAGTCGGGCAACCCGGCGCAGCGGGCCGAGGCGATCGTCAAGGCGACCACCTTCTTCGACGATCCCGACATGCTCGCCAAGGTGTCGCGCGGGCTCGGCGAGGCCATGGTGGGCATCAACGTCGACGAGATCCCCCAGCCGCACCGGCTGGCCGAGCGCGGCTGGTGAGTGCCCCCACCGTCGGGGTCTTCGCGCTGCAGGGTGACGTCCGCGAGCACCTGCAGGTCCTGACGGCGCTGGGGGCCGGGGCGGTGACCGTACGCCGGCCCGAAGAGCTGGACCGGGTCGACGGGCTGGTCCTGCCCGGCGGCGAGTCCACCACGATGGTGAAGCTGGCTGCCGCCTTCGAGCTGCTCGAGCCGCTGCGCAAGCGGGTGGCCGAGGGCATGCCGACGTACGGCTCGTGCGCCGGGATGATCCTGCTCGCCGACCGGATCGAGGACGGCACCGCGGACCAGGAGACCGTCGGCGGGCTGGACGTGGTCGTGCGCCGAAACGCGTTCGGCCGTCAGGTCGACTCGTTCGAGGCGGACGTGACATTCGAGGGCCTCACGCCGCCCGGGCCGGTGCACGCGGTGTTCATCCGGGCCCCGTGGGTCGAGTCCGTCGGGGAGGGGGTACGACCGCTCGCGAAGGTCGAGGGCGGGCCGGCCGACGGTAAGGTCGTAGCCGTCCGAGGTGGCGCGCACGACCACCTGCTGGCGACCTCGTTCCACCCCGAGCTGACCGGCGACAGCCGGGTCCACGGGATGTTCTTGCAGATGGTGAGGGAGCGTTCATGAGCGGCCACTCCAAGTGGGCGACGACCAAGCACAAGAAGGCCGTCATCGACGCCCGGCGCGGCAAGATGTTCGCCAAGCTGATCAAGAACATCGAGGTCGCTGCGCGCACCGGCGGAGGGGATCCGGCAGGCAACCCCACGCTGTACGACGCGATCCAGAAGGCCAAGAAGTCCTCGGTCCCCAACGACAACATCGACCGTGCGGTCAAGCGCGGGTCCGGCGCCGAGGGCGGCGGTGCCGACTACCAGACGATCATGTACGAGGGCTACGGCCCGAGCGGCGTCGCGATCCTGGTCGAGTGCCTCACCGACAACCGCAACCGCGCCGCCGCCGAGGTGCGCACGGCCATGACCCGCAACGGCGGCTCGATGGCCGACCCCGGCTCGGTGGCCTATCTGTTCAACCGTAAGGGCGTCGTCATCGTCCCGAAGACGGAGGGCATGACCGAGGACGACGTCCTGCTCGCCGTGCTGGACGCCGGCGCCGAGGAGGTCAACGACCTCGGTGAGGCATTCGAGGTGGTGTCCGAGGCGACCGACCTGGTGGCGGTGCGCACCGCCCTGCAGGACGCGGGCCTCGACTACGACTCGGCCGAGGCGTCGTTCCTGCCCTCGGTGAACGTCCCCCTCGACGAGGACGGCGCCAAGAAGGTGTTCCGGCTCGTCGAGGCGCTCGAGGACTCCGACGACGTGCAGAACGTCTGGGCCAACTACGACGTCTCGGACGAGATCATGGAGGCTGTGGGCTAGGCAGCCCGGCGCAGTCGGAGGACGGCCTTCCGTGCGGCGGCGGGCTCGACTCCGAGCGCGGTGACCACCTGTGTCGCAGGCCCGTCGGCCCGCAGCAGGCCGAGCACGACATGATCGAGGGCGATCTCGCCGGCCTTGAGCCGCAGTGACTCGCGTACTGCGAGCTCCAGTGCCTTCTTGGCCTCCGGGGAGAACCTCGGCCGGCCGCTGTGCGCGGAGGACTCGGTCGCCCGTCCGCGCCGCCACCAGGGTGCCGGTCGCGCGGCGGGAGGCTCGTCCAGCGCGCCGGCGCCGAAACGCTCTTCGGCGCGTCGGCGTACCTCATCGATGTCGATGCCGAGGTCGCGCAGCGCATCGTCGTCCGACGGTGTCCCCCGCCCCGACCCAGGTAGCTGAGCGCGGACCCGCTCGGCGGTGAGGCCGAGCTCTCCGAGCGCCCGAGCGACGGCGGAGTGGTCCTCGAGCACAGCCAGCAGCAGGTGCTCGCTGCCGACCCAGCCGTCGCCGCGGGCGACGGCACCCTCGCGGGCGCCCGACACCACGGCGCGGGCGTCCTCTGTGAACCGCTCGAACATGGTCAGTTCCCTCCATGCCGTGGACTGCCGGCCCGCCGCGTGTGGCCGGAGTGCTTCTTGTGCACTGCCTGTTTGCTGACTCCGAGCAGCGCGCCGATGGCGTCCCAGGACCAGCCTTGCGCTCGGGCGCTGCTCACCTGCAGTGCCTCCAGCTGCTCGGTCAGCCGGCGCAGCGCGGCCACGGCGCGCAGCCCGACCGCCGGGTCCTGGCTGGTCGCCTGCTCGGCGACATCGGTCTCAGTGGTCATGGCTGTCAACGTACGTTGACGCGACCCGACGTGTCAACCGTTGTTGACGACCTCGCCGGCAACTCGCCTCGACGGCTTCTCGGGCGCGTCGGTGCGGGACCAGGGGAGGAGCCGCCGGTACGGTCGCTTCCCGAACAGGTGTTCGGACGTCGTCCGGCGGGAGGTGGCGTGGTGCGCGTGCTCGGGGTGGACCCCGGCCTGACCCGTTGCGGGCTCGGCGTGGTCGACGGTGCGGTGGGGCGGCCGGTCCGCCTCGTGGCCGTCGACGTGGTGCGGACCCCACCCACCGACGACATCGGGGCCCGGCTGCTCGCCATCGAGCGGGCGGTCGAGGCGTGGATCCACGAGCATCGGCCGGACGCCGTCGCCGTCGAGCGCGTGTTCAGCCAGCACAACGTCCGCACCGTGATGGGCACCGCGCAGGCCAGCGCGGTCGCCATCACCTGCGCCGCGCGAGCCGGCCTGCCGGTGGCGCTGCACACGCCGAGCGAGATGAAGGCGGCCGTGACCGGCAGCGGTCGGGCCGACAAGGCACAGGTGGGAGCCATGGTGACGCGCATCCTGCGGCTGGACGCCGCGCCCCGGCCCGCCGACGCGGCCGACGCCCTCGGCATGGCCATCTGCCACGTCTGGCGGGGCGGCGCCACCGACCGGCTGGCCCGCGCGGTCGCGGCGTCGGGAACCCGGCCGTGATCTCGTTCGTGTCGGGCCGGGTCGCGTCGGTCGCTCCGGACGGTGCCGTCGTCGAGGTCGGCGGCGTCGGGCTCGCCGTGCAGTGCACGCCGGGCACGCTCGCCGGTCTGCGCGTCGGCGAGCACGCTCACCTGCCGACCTCACTCGTGGTCCGCGAGGAGTCGCTGACCCTGTACGGCTTCGCCGACGACGACGAGCGGACGGTGTTCGAGCTGCTGCAGACGGCCAGCGGCGTCGGCCCGCGCCTGGCACAGGCGATGCTCGCCGTCCACGGCCCCGACGCCCTCCGTCAGGCGGTGGCCACCGAAGACCTGGCCACGCTGACGCAGGTGCCCGGCATCGGGCGCAAGGGCGCCCAGCGCATCGTGCTCGAGCTCAAGGACCGGCTCGGTGCGGTCCGTGGCGCCCCGGGCAGGGTGCGGACACCGTCCCCGGCCCAGGCGGGCTGGAGCGAGCAGCTGCACGCAGCGTTGCTGGGCTTGGGCTGGTCGGCCCGGGAAGCCGACGAGGCAGTGGCCGCCGCCGCCCCGCAGGCCGAGCAGGCTTATTCCGCCGGCGACGCCCCCGACATCGCCGCACTGCTCAAGGTCGCCCTCCGATCCCTGAGCCGAGCATGAGCGCCGACCGCCTGGTCGATCCGGGGCTCGAGGTGTCGCTCGGCGCCGACGACGAGCACGAGGTCGAGGCTGCGCTGCGGCCGCGCTCGCTCGACGAGTTCATCGGGCAGCACCGGGTCCGCGAACAGCTCGGGCTGGTGCTCGAGGCCGCCCGACGACGTGGCCGGGTCCCTGACCACGTACTCCTCTCCGGCCCGCCCGGCCTCGGCAAGACCACGCTGGCGATGATCATCGCGGGGGAGATGCAGGCTCCGCTGCGCGTCACCAGCGGTCCCGCCATCCAGCACGCCGGCGACCTCGCCGCGATCCTGTCCAGCCTGGTCGAGGGGGAGGTGCTCTTCCTCGACGAGATCCACCGCATGTCCCGACCGGCCGAAGAGATGCTCTACCTGGCCATGGAGGACTTCCGGGTCGACGTCGTGGTCGGCAAAGGGCCAGGCGCCACCGCCATCCCGCTGGAGATCCCGCCCTTCACCCTGGTCGGCGCCACCACCAGGGCGGGGCTGCTGCCCGGGCCGCTGCGCGACCGCTTCGGGTTCACCGCGCACATGGACTTCTACGAGGCCGCAGACCTGGAACAGGTCCTGGCCCGCTCGGCCGGACTCCTCGGCGTCCACCTCACCCGCGACGGCGCGGTGGAGGTCGCGGGGCGGTCCCGCGGCACTCCGCGCATCGCCAACCGGCTGCTCCGCCGCGTACGTGACTTCGCCCAGGTCCGGGCCGACGGCGTGGTGACCGTGGACGTCGCGCGGTCCGCCCTGGTGGTCTACGAGGTCGACGAGCGCGGTCTGGACCGGCTCGACCGGGCCGTGCTGCAGGCTCTCGTGGGCCACTTCGGCGGCGGCCCGGTCGGCGTCTCCACGCTGGCGGTGGCCGTCGGTGAGGAGCGAGAGACGGTCGAGGAGGTGGCCGAGCCGTTCCTGGTGCGGGCCGGCCTGCTCGCCCGGACCCCGCGCGGCCGAGTTGCGACACCCGCCGCCTGGGCCCATCTGGGCATGGTGCCGCCACGCGTGCCCGTTGGCCCCGGCCCGGATCTCTTCGACGACCCGGCCGACGCGGACAGCGCGATAGAGCCCGCTGACCGGGTGTGACGCGCCCGGGCAGGTAGACTCCCGCCCGGTCTGGCTGGGTCTGCCCGGCCCCCACACCACTCCGGAAGGACACTCCGTCACCGTGGAAGCGCTCAGCGCCCTGTTCCCGTTCGCGCTCAT
>DASVBQ010000056.1:0-7219 GCA_036375795.1 Actinomycetes bacterium | reverse complement strand
TGGCCGCTGCCACGGCCGCGACCGTGAACGCCTGGGAGCAGCGTTCCGGCGCGTCGGTGCCGGCGGTGGCCTTGACGACGAGGGAGCGGGCCATGCCCGCACAGTAGACTCGAGACCGTGCTGGAGGCCGTGGTCGTCGTCGTCCTCGTCGCCGCGTTCCTCGCGGTGGCGGGCTTCGCGGGCCTCACCGTCTACCGGCTCTGGGCCGCCACCGGTCATCGGGAGCAGTGACCGTGGAGATCCGCGCGGACATGCCGCCGCAGGTCATCCCGGTCTCCTGGCTGCTCGGCACGTGGCGGGGCGTCGGTGTCGGTGGCTACCCGACCGTCGAGGAGTTCCGCTTCGGCCAGGAGCTGACGTTCACCGAGCTGCCGGGCAAGCCGTTCGTCCACCACATGAGCCGCAGCTGGCTGCTCGACGATGACGGGAACCAGGTCCGGCCGCTTGCGCAGGAGACCGGCTACTGGCGGCCGGAGGCCGACGGCTCGATCGAGCTGATGCTCACCCACCCGACCGGGTTCGTCGAGATCTACGTCGGGCACGCCGACGGGGCGAAGGTCGAGCTGCGCACCGACGTCGTCGCGCGGACCGAGACCGCGAAGGAGTACACCGCCGGACACCGGCTCTACGGGCTGGTGGAGGGCAAGCTGCTGTGGGCGTACGACATGGCGGCCGTCGGGCAGCCACTGCAGCCGCACCTCTCGGCGACCCTCGAGCGGGTCTGACCATGTCGAGCGCGCCAGACCTGCACGAGACCCTCCGCGCGAAGGGCTACCGCATCACGCCCCAGCGCCAGCTCGTCCTCGATGCCGTCGTCGCGCTGCAGCACGGCACGCCGGACGAGATCTGCGCCGAGGTGCAGCGCACCGCCCGGGGGGTCAACCTCTCGACGGTCTACCGGACGCTCGAGCTGCTCGAGGAGCTCGGGCTGGTCACCCATGCCCACCTCGGGCACGGCGCGCCGACGTACCACGCGGCCACCGGCGACGACCACCTGCACCTGGTGTGTCGCGACTGCGGGTCGGTGACCGAGACCGATGTGGCGCTCGCCGACGCCCTCGTGCACCGGCTGGCCGAGCAGCACGGGTTCGAGACCGACGTGGCGCACTTCGCGATCTACGGCCGCTGCAAGGCGTGCGCGCCGTGACCAGCCCGCTCCTCTCGCGTCCCGGTGCGGTGCCTGCCGACCCGCCCGACGAGGGTGTGGCCGCGCACTACGGCGACCCGTTCCGCGAGCAGCGGCTGCTCGTCGCAGGCGCGGCATCGGTCGACCTCTCGCACCGTCCGGTGATCCGGGTCACCGGCTCGGACCGGCTGCCCTGGCTGCACTCGCTGACCTCCCAGGCCCTCGAGCACCTCGAGCCCGGTGTGGCGACGCAGACCCTGGTGCTCACCCCGCACGGCCACGTCGAGCACGAGCTGTCGCTGGTGGATGACGGGGAAGCCGTCTGGGCCCACGTCGAGCCGGGCACCGCCGAGGGCTTGGTGCGCTACTTGGACTCGATGCGGTTCTGGTCGAAGGTCGAGGTCGAGGACGTCTCCACGACGTACGCCGTGGTGCTGCGCCCCGGTCCCGTCGAGGGCGCACCCACCCGGGTCACGCCGGAGGGCGTCGAGTCCTTCGTGCCTCGGGCCGACCTCGAGCGGGTGCTCGCCGGCGAGCTGGCCGGCGTCTGGGCCCTCGAGGCGCTGCGGATCGCGGCTGGTCGACCCCGGTTCGGCCTCGAGACCGACCACCGCACCATCCCGCACGAGGTCGGGTGGATCGGCCCGGCTGTACACCTCGACAAGGGCTGCTACCGCGGCCAGGAGACGGTCGCCCGGGTGCAGAACCTCGGCCGGCCTCCGCGTCGGCTCGTGCTGCTGCACCTCGACGGGTCGGAGTCCGTTCTCCCGGCGCACGGCGACCCGGTCGCGCTCGACGACCGCCAGGTGGGGTTCGTGACGAGCTCGGCCCGCCACTACGAGCTCGGCCCGGTCGCGCTGGCACTGGTCAAGCGCTCGACACCGACCGAGGCGACCCTCGTCGCGGGTGGGGTCGCGGCGGCGCAGGAGGTCCTGGTTCCGGCCTGACCCCTCACATCTCCAGCAGGAGCGTGACCGGGCCGTCGTTGACCAGTGCCAGCCGCATGTCGGCGCCGAAGCGTCCCGTCTCGACCACGGCGCCTCGGGCACGGAGGGCCTGCACGAGGTGCTCGACGAGTGGTTCGGCGACTGGTCCGGGTGCGGCGGCGTTCCACGTCGGACGGCGGCCTTTGCGGGCGTCGCCGTAGAGCGTGAACTGGCTGACGACAAGCAGCGGCGCGCCCACCTCGGCGGCGGAGCGCTCGTCCCGCAGGATCCGCAGCTCGTGGATCTTCGTGGCCATCCGGGCGGCCACGTCCTCGGTGTCCTCGTGGGTGACACCGAGAAGGACGCACAGTCCGGGACCGTCGATCCGGCCGACGACCTCATCGTCCACGATCACGCTCGCCTCGCTGACCCGCTGCACCACTGCCCGCACGGCAAGACATGCTGCCCGACCGATCGGGGCGGGCTCAGCCCCGGCCGAAGAGTCCCTTGCGCTTGCGCTTGTCCGCAGCGCCCGACGTCGGCCTGACCGGCCGCGGGGCGGGGCCCGTCGGCGCGGCCGGCCCGTCGTCATCGTCCCCGAAACCCAGGCTGGACAGCTCCCGCAACAGCATCGCGGTGTCGGCGTGGTCACGCGCCACCAGCGGTGCCGGTGTGGCGTCGACGCTCTCCGATAGGTCTGCGGCGACCGGCTCCGGCTCGGCCTGGGCCGGGGGCGCGGCCGCCGGCTCACGCTGGGCGGGCACGTCCCGGTTGAGCTCGGTCAACATGCTCGCGGCCATCGCGGCACCGGCCGCGACCTCTTCGACTCTGTGCTGCTGCGCGACGGCCTCTCGCTCGGCGGCTTCCTTCGCGGCGGCCTCCCGATCGGCCGCGTCCCGCGCTGCTCGCTCCGCCGCCGCCTGCTCCGCCTGCCGCTCGGCTGCAGCGCGTGCGGCCCGCTGTTCCGCGGCAACGCGTGCGGCCTCCTCGGCGGCGATGGCCTCGGCGGCCTCTGCGGCGAGCCGGTCGGCCTCCTGGCGCTGCCGACGCTCGGCGTCCTCTTGCGCAATGCGCTCGGCCTCGGCCTGCACCTCACGCTCGGCCTTCTCCCGGGAGCGTCGCTCCGCCTCCTCGTGCAGCTCCCGTTCGGCCTGCTCACGAGCCGCCCGGCGCTCCGTCTCGACGCGCTGGCGCTCGGCCGCCTCGCGGGCCGCCTTCTCGACCGCCTCAGCCTTCTCGCGAGCGGCGCGCTCGGCGGCCTCCGCCGCATCGCGGGCCGCGATCCACTCGGCGTGGTCGGCCCAGGCGCGCTCTTCGGCGTCTCGGCGCTGGGCGGCGAGCCACTCTGCGTGGTCGGCCCAGGCCGGCCCCTCGGCCGCGGCGCGCTCAGCGGCTGCGCGGGCGGCCTGCTCCGCCCAGGCCTCGACCTCGGCTGCGCGACGCAGACCGGCGAGCCACTCCGCGTGGTCGGCCCACGCGGGCTCTTCGGCGTCCCGGCGCTGGGCGGCGAGCCACTCTGCGTGGTCGGCCCATGCCGGCTCCTCCGCCCCGGCGCGCTCGGCTGCCGCACGGGCGGCGTGCTCCGCCCAGGCCTCGTCCTCGGCTTCGCGGCGCCGGGCGGCGAGCCACTCGGCGTGCTCGGTCCACGCCTGCTGCTCGACCGCGACCCGCTCGGCCTCGCCCTGCTCCCTGCGGAGCCGCTCCTGCTCCTCGGCCTTCGCTCGCTGGCGCGCCTCGGTGCGCTCCCTGCGGGCGGCTGCCTCCTTCGCGGCGAGCGCCTCGAGCTCCCGATGCAGGATCTCCGCCTCGCGCAGCCGCTGGTTCTCGGCCGCTGACCTGCGCTCCTCGCGCTCGCGCTCGGCCTGCTCGGCGGCCTCGCGCTCGGCGGCTTCCCGCTCAGCCCGCTCCCGCTCGGCCCGCTCCCGCTCGGCCCGCTCGGCGGCTTCGCGCTCGGCCCGCTCGGCGGCATCGCGCTCCGCCTGCTCCCGCTCGGCCCCCTCCCGCTCGGCCCGCTCCCGGGCCTCGGCCTCGTCGAGCGAGATGACCGGCAGAACCAGCTCGACGCCGAGCTCGTCCGGCGGCTCGACGCCGAGCTCGACCTCGGCGGCGCCGTCGACGGGTGTCGTGTCCTCATCCCGTGGCTGCGGCTCGCCCGTGTCGACCGCGACCAGGCCGGCCGCAATTAGCCGGGTCACGACCTGGCCGGCCTCGAACAGCGTGAAGCCGCACTCCGCGGCCAGCTCGGCGACGCTGCGCTCGGCGTCCACCTTGCACATCAGGGCCCACTCGTTGGGTCCCAGTGCCACTTCGTCGGACGGCGTGCCGGATGCCAGGCTCGGCACGCACGCGGGTCCGCCGATCGACGCCAGGATCTGCTCCCACGTCGTCGCGCGGTCGCGCAGCTCGTCCAGGAGCAGGTGGACCGGCGTGGGCGGCGCGATGTCCTGGCGGGTCTTCTTGTTCTTGCGGAACTTCCACGCCTTCACGGGCCAGCCGAGCAGGTCGGCCAGCGCGTCCTTGAGGTGCTCGACCACGAACTCCTCGACCACCGCCAGCTCGACGTACCCCAGGTGCACCAGCAGCTCGCCCAACCGCCAGCCCTGCAGCTCGGTGCGCTGGATCTCCAGTGCCTCGGCGAGTGCCTCCGGGGTCAGCGCCCCCGACGACATGAGTCGCACGCCCAGCATGACCCGGCGCCCCGGGACGACGACGGCGTAGACCTCGCCGTCACGCAGGTAGACCTCTGCCTCGTCGCCCTCCTGGTCGCGCACGACGAGGCAGCCGGTGGCGGCGGAGCGGCCCAGGTCGTGCAGCACGGCCTCGACGGTGTTGGTGAGGAGGGCACCCTCGGGCACGAGCTACCTCCTTGGTCTCTTGTCTTCTGTCATCGAGGTGCGTGGCGCGGTCGACGGCGCGGCCAGGCCGCACCACCGGTCCTCTTGGCATCGGCAGGAGTGGCTGAGGTGTTGAGGCTCTCTCGCGCGCCGGTTCCGGAGGGTCGCGGCAGGTCCAGGTGGGACGTGGCACCATGCGGGGCGTGAGCGCACCCAGCACCTTGATCACCGTCGCGCCGACGGGGGCCGAGGCCGCCAAGTCCGACGCCCCCGTCCTGCCGGTGACCCTCGACGAGCTGGTCTCGACGGCGCGGGGCTGCGAGGCCGCCGGAGCGGGCCTGGTCCACGTACACATCCGGGACGACGACGCCCGGCCCACCCTGGACCTCGGTCGGCTCCGCGACACGGTCGCCGCGCTGCGCGAGTCCACGACGCTGGTCGTCCAGCTCAGCACCGGCGGCGCCGTCACGGACCCGTTCGAGCACCGGCTGCGGGTCCTTGACGCCGAGCCCGACTCCTGCTCGCTGACCTGCGGCACGGTCAACTTCGGCGACGACGTCTTCTCCAACCCCTGGCCGTTCATGGCCGAGCTCTACCAGCTCACCCAGGCCCGCGAGGTCGTGCCGGAGTTCGAGCTCTTCGACCTGGGGCACGTGGCCGCGCTGCACCGGCTCCTCGACACCTACGGCGCGCCGTACGGCGGCAAGGTCCACTGCGACCTGGTCATGGGTGTCCCGGGCGGCATGCCCGGCACAGCGGCGGCGCTCGTCGCCGCGGTCCATGCTCTGCCCGCCGGCTGCTCCTGGTCGGCCACCGGGATCGGCCGGACCAGCCTCCCGGTCGCGTTCGCCGCCCTCTCCGCCGGTGGCCACCTGCGGGTCGGCATGGAGGACACGCTGACCTTCGCCAAGGGCCGACCGGTCACGGGCAACGAGGAGCTCGTCGCGCGCGCCGCCGAGCTGGCCCGCCTGGCTCAGCGCCCACCCATGTCGACCGCCGAGGCGCGCGCCCTCTTGAACATCAAGGACCGCACACCGGCCCGTTCTGCCTAGAGTGGACTGCCGGCCACCGATGAACTCCACCGACGACGGAGACCCGATGACGAGTGAGACCACGCCGCACCCGCAGGGACGGCGCCGCATCGACCGGGTTCTGGCCGACGACTTCGCCACTGACCTGTCCAGCCTGGACCTCGACGAGGTGCGGGCTCGGCGGCGCGAGGCCGAGCAGGAGGAGGCGGACCTCTCCTACGTACGCCGGATGCTGCAGGGTCGCATGGACATCCTGCGAGCCGAGCTCGCCCGCCGTTCCGCCGGCGGGGACAAGATCGTGGAGCACCTCTCCCAGGTCCTGGCCGACTCGGCACGCAGCGACCACGGGCTGGGGCGCTTCCTGCGGGTCGAGCCGTCGCGGGTGGACGAGCACCGCCGGCTCGTCGAGCAGGTGATCGCCGACGTCGGCGTGTCCGACGTCGAGCACCGCTCCGACGAGGAGCTGCGGGAGGCGCTCGGCCGGCTCGAGGGGTTCGAGCGCGGTATCTCCGAGGACCGCCGGCGGGTCCAGCAGGTGATGGACACGCTGACGACCGAGGTGGCTGCGCGCTACAAGAGCGGCGCGGCTTCCGTCGACGACCTCCTGGCCGACCGCTGAACGCTGTACTGGCCGAGGTCGTCCGCTCGGGGTTCGTCGAGGGACACCACCGCGGAAGCGTCGTCGCCCTCGCGGCGGACGGCAGCGTGGCCCTTTCGGCGGGCGATCCGGACGCGCCCGTCTTCCCGCGTTCGTCCAACAAGCCGATGCAGGCGGTCGGCATGCTCGAGGCGGGTCTCGACCTGGACGGCGAGCTCCTCGCGCTGGCCTGCGCGAGCCACTCCGGCGAGCCGTTTCACCTCGACGGCGTCCGCCGGATCCTCGCGAGTGCGGGGCTGGACGAGTCGGCGCTGCAGACCCCGCCCGAATACCCCGTCGACGAGGTGGAGAAGCTCGCGTACGTCGCCGCCGGCGGCTCGCCGGTCCCCCTGGCGATGAACTGCTCCGGCAAGCACGCCGCCATGCTGGCCACCTGCGTGCGGGCCGGCTGGCCGACCGCGACCTATCGCGACCCGGACCACCCGTTGCAGGTGTCGATCCGCGCGACCGTGGAGCGAGTCGCCGGAGAGGCGGTCGCGGCGGTCGGCGTCGACGGCTGCGGCGCGCCGCTGTTCGCGCTCACGCTGACCGGTCTGGCCCGGTCGTTCGCCCTGCTCGCCACGGCACCCGAAGACAGCCCCGAAGGGCGGGTCGCGGCCGCGATCCGGGCCCATCCCGAGTGGTTGGGCGGCACCCGCCGCGAC
>DASVBQ010000046.1:0-3814 GCA_036375795.1 Actinomycetes bacterium | reverse complement strand
ATGCCCACGTCGGCGGGCTCCTCGTCCAGCTCGGCGCACAGGTCCTCGTACGCCGCGATCGCGTCGCGGTTCTCCTCCAGCGCGTCCTTGGCCCGGCCCTTGGTGCGCCGGACGCCCTCGCGCTCCTTGCGCAGCACCCCGGCGAGCAGCCCGCCGTGCAGCGGGGACCACGGGATCACGCCGAGGCCGTAGTCCTCGCAGGCCGGCAGCACCTCGAGCTCCACGTCGCGGGTCAGCAGGTTGTAGATGGACTGCTCGCTGACCAGGCCGGTCGAGTGCCGCCGCCGGGCCGCCTCCATGCCCTTCGCGATGTGCCACCCGGCGTGGTTCGACGAGCCGACGTAGAGCACCTTGCCCTGCTGGCGGAGGGTGTCGAAGGCCTCCCAGATCTCGTCCCACGGGGTCTCACGGTCCACGTGGTGCATCTGGTAGAGGTCGATCCAGTCGGTCTGCAGCCGGCGCAGCGACGCGTCGCAGGCCAGCCGGATGTTGCGCGCGGACAGGAAGGTGTCGTTGGGCCAGTCGCTCATCGAGCCGTACAGCTTGGTGGCGATGACCGTCTTCTCGCGGCGGCCGCCGCCCTGGGCGAACCAGCGGCCGATGATCTGCTCGGTCCACCCCTCGCCCTTCTTCCAGCCGTAGACGTTCGCCGTGTCGAAGAAGTTGATGCCGTGCTCGTGAGCCCGGTCCATGATCGCGTGGGAGTCGGTCTCGCTGGTCTCCGGGCCGAAGTTCATCGTGCCGAGGCAGAGCCGGCTCACGGACAGCCCGCTCCGGCCGAGGTGGGTGTATTCCATGGGACGAGCCTGCCCCCTGCCCGGGTGCCGGTAACAGGGGGCCTGCTCGTGGGGCTCGGCTACCCGGTGACCGCAGCCGAGCGTCGCCCGGTGAGGTGGGTCAGGACGTGGGTCCACCAGACGGGCCGGCGGCGGGGGGTGTGGTGGCGGTCCGGGACGTCGGCCACGGTCCGGGAGATCTCGGCGGCGCGCAGCAGATCCCGCACGTGCTCGTGCGCTGCCGCGGCGGTGATGGTGGGGTGGTACGTGGTCATCCTCGTGGCTCCTGCTCTGTCTCTGCAGACTCCACGATGGCTCTGAGGCGGCGCCGCTCACATCGGGGGATCTCCCTATCTTCAGTCCGCCGGGGCGCCTTACGTGTGTCGCTCGCGCCACCGTGACCTCGCCGACTGACACATTCGGCATCGGATCGCACCCATTTCGCATGCCGAAGGTCTCACTCGAGGCGTCTCTCGTCGCGCCTAGGCTGTGCCGGTGGGTGCGCCGGCGACTGCAGGGACGGCCGAGGAGTTCGACGTACACCGCGCCGTCTGGGCAACCCGCTTCGTGTTCGCTGCGAACGGGGGGCTGTTCGCCACCTGGGTCTCCCGCATCCCCGCGGTCCGGGACGACCTCGGCGCCACCGAGCGCGGGCTCGGCTTCGCGCTGTTGTTCATCGCCGTCGGGTCGCTGATCGCGATGCCGCTGTCCGGGCGGCTGGTGTCGGCAGTTGGCGCCCGGAAGGTCATGGCCGCCTGCGTGGTCCTGTGCTGCCTGGCCTACCCGGGGCTGGGGCTGGCCCAGAACCTGGTCGCGCTGTCCGCGGTGCTGTTCGTCCTCGGGGCCGGCGTAGGGGTCTGGGACGTCGCGATGAACGTCTCCGCCCACGCCGTCGAGGTCCGTGCCGGGCGCACCCTGATGCCCGGCTTCCACGCCGGCTGGAGCATCGGGACCGTGATCGGGGCCGGGATCGGCGCGCTGGCCGCCAAGGCCGGCGTCGGCCCGGCGGCCCACTTCGCGCTGCTCAGCCTCGTCGTCGGCGCCTTCTGCCTGGCCCTGGTGCGGGCCATGCCCGACCGGCCGGCCGAGACGCACGAGGAGGATGCCGTCGGGGAGCACCACGTGCCGGTCCGCGGCACCCTGATCCGCGACATGCGCCTGATGGGTCTGGGCGTGATGACGTTCTGCGCGGCGTGGGCCGAGGGTGCGGCCAACGACTGGCTCGCGCTGCTGCTGACCGACGAGCGCGACGCGTCGGGAGCCATGGCGGCGCTCGGGTTCGCGGTCTTCGCCGGCGCGATGACGCTGGGGCGCGCCATGGGCAACAAGGTCGTCGAGGTGCTCGGCCGGGTGCGATCGCTGCGCATCGGCGCGGTGTGCTCGGCGGTCGGTGTGACCGTGCTGCTCACCGTGCCGTCGCTCGCCGCGTCGTACGCCGGTGCACTGCTCTGGGGGCTCGGCATCGCGGTCGCCTTCCCGCTGGCCATGAGCGCCGCCGGGGAGACGCCGGGGCGCGGCCCGTCCGCGATCGCGACCGTGGCCACCATCGCCTACACCGGGTTCCTCGTCGGGCCGCCGCTGATCGGCACGGTCGCGCATGAGACCGGGCTCGACCGGGCCCTGTGGGTCGTCGTCGTGCTGACTGCCGGGATCTTCCTGCTCGCCGGGAACGCGCGCGACCCCCGCCGCAGGGCAGGAACCGCCGAGCCCGTGCGAGGCTGACAGGGTGCCCGAGGACCTCGACGGCGCCCTGTCGGCGCTGCGCCCGCTGCTGCTCGACGAGCGGTCGCTCGTCCGTGCGGTCGCCGCGGGCCGACGCCGCAACACCCGGCCGTCGTGGCAGCGGGTGGAGCTGCGCCCGATCGACCTCAAGACCGGGCGGCACCTGCAGGTCGTGACCCGGGACGACGGCACCGTGACGACCACGAACCACGCCTACGCCGACGCCGCCCCGGCCGCCGTGGACGCGCTGCTCGCCGAGCCGTTCGGCAACTGGCATGTGCAGACCACGGCGGAGACGGTGCAGCTGCGCGTCACCAAGAAGGGCAAGGCCCAGCTGCACCGGACGCCGGCCGAGGCCCAGCAGGTGACCTCGCACGACCGGGCGCGCCGGCACCTCATCGACCCGGGCGACCCGCTGTTCACGGTGCTGGGCGCCGGCGCCGGAAAACGACGTCAGGTCGACGCGTTCCTGCGGGAGCTGCAGGCAGCCGTCGCGGAGGCCGACCTGCCCCGCGACCGGCCGCTGTACGTCGTCGACCTCGGCTGCGGCAACGCGTACCTCAGCTTCGCGGCGTACCGCTTCCTGTCCCAGGACCGGGACGTCCGGTTGACCGGCGTGGACCTGCGACCGCAGTCCCGCGAGCGCAACTCCGGGCTGGCCGCTGAGCTCGGGTGGGGCGACACGATGCGCTTCGTCGAAGGCGCGATCCTCGACGCGCCGGTCGACCCGCCGGTGGACGTGGTCCTGTCGCTGCATGCCTGCGACACGGCGACCGACGACGCGCTGGCCCAGGCGGTGCGCTGGCGGTCCCCGCTGGTGCTCGCGTCGCCGTGCTGCCACCACGACCTGCAGCGGCAGATGAAGGCCGCGGGCTCGCCGTCGCCCTACGGCTTGGTCAGCCGGCACGGCATCCTGCGCGAGCGGCTGGGCGACGTCCTGACCGACGCCCTCCGGGCCGCCCTCATGCGCCGCGAGGGCTACCGGGTCGAGGTCGTGCAGTTCGTCTCTGCGGAGTACACGCCGCGCAACACCATGCTGCGCGCCGTCCGCGCGGGTGCCGGTGCGCCCCCGGACCCGCAGCTGCGGGCGGAGTACGCGGACCTGGTCACCACCTGGGGCGTCACGCCGTACCTGCAGACGCTGCTCGACGATGCCGGCCGCTAGCGCGCTGACCGGTGCCCTGCTCGGTGCGGTGCTGACTGCGTCGGGCCCGACACCGGTGCTGCACCTGCAGGACCCGGCGCTCGTCGAGTCCAGTGGTCTCGCGGTGAGCGCCCGGCACGACGGCGTGCTCTGGACGCACGCCGACGGCGGC
>DASVBQ010000041.1:0-6676 GCA_036375795.1 Actinomycetes bacterium | reverse complement strand
GTCGCTGGCCTTCGCTGCCCGCGGCTGGGAGCTGGCCGGCGTGACCAGCGACACCGCCCTGTCGGCCTACCTCGCGATGCCCGACCAGCGGTCGTACGACCTGGCCGACCTCGCTCTGCGCTACCTCAAGCGCGAGCTCCGGGCCGAGAACGGCGGGTCCGGCCAGCTCTCGTTCGATGGCGAGGACGAGGCGGCAGAGGCCGAGGCCGACATCGTGCGGGCTCTGGCCGTGCGCGAGCTGGCCGATCGGCTCGACACCGAGCTGGAGGCCAAGGCGGCGACCCGCCTCCTTCGCGAGGTCGAGCTGCCGCTGATCCGGGTGCTAGCCGCCATGGAGCGCACCGGCATCGCCGTCGACACCGACTACCTCGCCTCGTTGGAGTCCGAGTTCGGCTCGGCGGTCAAGGCCGCCGCCGACGAGGCCTACGCGGTGCTCGGCAAGGAGATCAACCTCGGCTCCCCGAAGCAGCTGCAGGTCGTGCTCTTCGAGGAGCTCGGCATGCCCAAGACCAAGCGGACCAAGACGGGGTGGACGACCGACGCCGACGCGCTGCAGTCGCTCTACGTGCAGACCGAGCACCCGTTCCTCGCGGCGCTGCTGCGGCACCGCGACGCGACGCGGCTGAAGATCACTGTCGACGGGCTGCTCAAGGCGGTGGCCGACGACGGGCGCATCCACACGACGTACAACCAGATGATCGCCTCGACGGGGCGGCTGTCGTCGACCGACCCGAACCTGCAGAACATCCCGATCCGCACGGAGGAGGGCCGGCGGATCCGGCACGTGTTCATGGTCGGGGAGGGCTACGAGTCGCTGTTGACCGCTGACTACAGCCAGATCGAGATGCGCATCATGGCCCATCTCTCCGAGGACGCCGGGCTGATCGAGGCCTTCCACTCCGGCGAGGACCTGCACGCGTTCACGGCGTCGCGCGTGTTCGGCGTGGAGCCGGCCGCGGTCTCGATCGAGCAGCGGGCGAAGATCAAGGCGATGAGCTACGGCCTGGCGTACGGCCTCTCGGCCTTCGGGCTGTCCCGTCAGCTCGGCATCGGCACGGACGAGGCGAAGAGCCTCATGGACGAGTACTTCCTGCGGTTCGGCGGAGTGCGCGACTATCTGCGCGACGTGGTCGACGAGGCCCGGCGATCCGGCTTCACCGAGACCATCCTCGGCCGGCGGCGCTACCTGCCGGACCTCACCAGCGACAACCGGCAGCGCCGGGAGATGGCCGAGCGGATGGCGCTGAACGCGCCCATCCAGGGCTCGGCCGCGGACATCATCAAGGTGGCGATGCTGGGCGTCGACCGCGCGCTCGCCGAGAGCGGGCTTGGCTCGCGTCTGCTGCTGCAGGTCCACGACGAGCTCGTGCTCGAGGTCGCCCCGGGGGAGCGCGAGGAGCTCGAGTCACTGGTCCGGCGGGAGATGGGCGCGGCCTACGACCTCTCGGTGCCGCTCGACGTGTCCGTCGGCGTCGGCCGGACCTGGCAGGACGCCGGGCACTGAGCCGCGCTCAGCCGGCTGCGGACCCGTTCGCCGTGCGGTGACCTGCGGGTGACCGGCCGGTCACCGTCGGTGGCTTTTTCCGGAACCGCTTTCGTTGTCGTCCGGAGCGTGCTTACGGTCGAGGACGACATCGGCCCGATGCGACCACGGGGAGGCCAGCGATCGGATGACCTCCGCCCTGCTGCGCCGGTACGTCGCACCGGCCGCTGCCGCAGCCGCCCCGCTCCTCGTCGCGGGGCTGCTCGGCGGGTTGGCCCAGACTCCGGAAGCGGGCGACGGCCCGATGGTGCGCGCTGTGCCGGTCAACGGCCCGCTCGGTGCCGACGACAGCACGGAAGACCCGCTCGCCGACGACCTGACCGGCGCGCACCCGGTGACGTTCCCGAGCGCCACGGCCGAGGTCGTCACGGCCGAGGCGCGGGAGACGGCGCCCGCCCCGGACTTCTCGGACCGGGCGCTGCCCGGCCGGGTGCTCACGGCGTACCGCGCCGCGGCGCGGTCACTGGGCCGCAGCGACAGCGCCTGCCACCTCCCGTGGACGTTGCTCGCGGGCATCGGCAAGGTGGAGTCCGGTCATGCCTACGGCGGTGCGGTCGACCGGACCGGCCTGACGCTCACACCGATCCTCGGGCCGGTCCTCGACGGGGGGCCTGGCGTGGCAGCCATCCCGGACACCGACGGCGGGCGGTGGGACACCGACAAGACCTGGGACCGGGCAGTCGGTCCGATGCAGTTCATCCCGTCGTCCTGGGTCGTGCACGGCCAGGACGGCAACAGCGACGGCGACAACGACCCGAACAACGTCGACGACGCCGCGCTGGCGGCCGCGGGCTACCTGTGCACCGGGGACCGGGACGTGCGCGTCGAGCGGGACCGGCGGGCGGCTGTGTTCAGCTACAACCACTCCTGGGACTACGTCGACCTCGTGCTGGCGTGGGCCGACGCGTACGCCGACGGGGTGGAGGTCTTCACCGGGACGCTGGCTGCCCTTCCCGCGGGGGACGAGGCGGAGCGGCCCGGCCGACGGCCCGGTGACGGGACGGCCGCACCGTCGCCCGTCGCGACCGGCGACCCGTCCGCTGAGGCCCTCCCGCTGCCCGGCCCGGTCGCGGGCGCCGGGGGATCGGCCGACGGGCCGACCGCAGGCGCAGGTGGGTCGGGGACGGACGGCGGCTCGACCGCGGGCACCGGGTCGCCGACGGGCACCGGGTCACCGGCGCCGGACCCGACGGACAGTCCCACGTCGGGCGGCTCGACGCGTGCAACGCCGACTCCGTCGGACTCACCGACACCGACGCCCGCGTCGACCACCGCGCCGCCGCCGGAGCCCACGCCCGAGCCGACCCCCACCGACTGCCCCACGCCGACCGACTCCCCGTCGCCGGACCCGTCCGGCTCGACGAGCCCGGAGCCGACCCCGACGCCGTCGCCGACCCAGGTCGACGCGACCGCCACCCCGACGCCTACGCCGTCGGAGACCTGCGGATCGACAGCCTCGGGCACCTGAACAGGACCTTGGACCCTCGCGGCGGGTACGTCCGACCGCAGCCGAGCCGTGCCGTTTGCGCTGTGCTGGACCTCAGACGGGCCGTCCGGGTCGAGGGAGCTGCGCATGTGCATCCGTGGCGGTGGGGGAAAACGTCCCGTTAACGCCCGTTCACCTGGTAGAACATGATCGACCCACGCCGCTACCGGCCGGTAACAGGTGCGGGTCCGGACCCGTTAGGGTCCGGTCACCTTTCCTGCCGATGGAGTCCCATGTCTCGACGCCTGCGCCTGTGCGCGGTCGCACTCGCGGCGGGCCTCGCGCCCGCCGCCGTTTCTCTGTCCGCGCCCGTCGCGGCGGCGGAGTCGATCCACGCATCCGGCACCACCGCCAACGGTGAGTGGGTGCTCGACGTCCCGGCTTCGTTCAACGGCACCCTGCTCGTGTGGTCGCACGGCTACACGTTCACCCCCGTGCCGGGGAGCAATGCGCCGAGCCTGCCGGCGCGCGACGCGCTGCTCGACCAGGGCTACGCCCTGGTCGGTTCTTCGTACGCCCGCGGTGGTGCGGGTTGGGCGGTCCGGGAGGGCGTGCGGGCAGGCATCGAGGCCGTCGGCATCGCGGAGCGGCGGATCGGCGCGGACCGGGTCGACCGGGTGCTGGCCTGGGGCAACAGCCTCGGCGGTCTGATCACGCAGACGCTGGCGGAGCGGAGGCCCGACCTGGTCGACGGGGTTGCCCCCCTGTGCGGGGTGCTGGCCGGGACGAACCGCAACCTTGACCTCGCGCTGGACGTCGCGGTCGGGGTGAAGGAGTTCTTCTACCCGAAGCTTCGTCTCCGCGGCTACCCGTCGGAGACGGCGGCGCAGCAGAACTACGATGCCGCGTCGGCCGCGATCCTCGCGCGTCTGGCGGACCCGGCCACGCAGGCGGGCGCCACCGGACGCATCCTGAGCCTGGCCGCGCTGATGGGCACGCCGGCCAAGACCAAGTCGTACAACGGGGTCGGCACCTCGTCCGCCGCCCGGGCGGCGACCGAGTCGGTGCTCACCGCGCTCAACTACGGGACGTTGGGCCGATACGACATCGAGCAGCGGGTCGGTGGCAACCCGTCGACGAACGTCGGCACCGACTACACGGCCCGGGTCACCCCGGAGGCGGTAGCCCGCTTCACCGCGTTCGGGTTCGGCTCCGCGCTGCTGAAGTCCTTCGCCCAGAACCTGCAGACGGCCGGCGTCCGCGTGAAGGCCAACCAGGACGCGCGCCGGGCAGCGTCGCGCCTGGGCAACCCGACGGGGGACCTCTCCGACCGCACGGTGACCATGCACACCGTCCACGACCCGCTGGTGCTCGTGCAGAACGAGCGCGTCTTCGCCAGCCGGGTCGCGAAGCACGAGGACCGCGGTCGGCTGCTGCAGCTGTACATCCAGCCGCCCACGTACACCACGGCCGCGCCGTACGGCGCCGGTCACTGCAACTTCGCTACAGAGCAGTACGTCGCGGTGGTGGGAGCCCTGGACACATGGGTCACCTCCGGGTCCCGTCCCACGGACGCCGCGCTGACCCAGCTCTTCTCCGCGCATTCCGGTGCGCTCGACCTCGACAATGCGCTTGACCTGGACTACACGCCCGCCCGCTGGCCGGCGCGATAAAGGAGCGACGACATGGCACGAACAGCTGTGGGCGGGGCCATCCTCGCGGTGACCGCGTTCTTCCTGATCCTGTTCGGCGACGCGCTGAACCTCGACTTGGAGCGGGCCGGCCTGGTCGGCGTCGCGCTCGGCGCCGCGGTGGCGCTGGTGCCCGACCGGACGCCATGGTTGCGGGCCGCCGGTGCCGCGCTGGGGTTCCTGGTCATGTGGGGCGGCTACGCCGTGCGGGTGTCGATCCTCCCGGACACCGACATGGGCCGGGCCCTCACCGCACTGCTGGTGCTGCTCGTCCTGATGGGGATCTCGGTCGCGACCCTGACCAGGGTGCCGCTGTGGTCGCTGCTGATCGGTGCCGCCGCGCTGGGGGCGGCGTATGAGACGACCTTCATGATCTTGCCGTCGGCCTTCCCCTACGAGTCGCCGACCGCGGCCTCGCAGATGGCGCTCGCCGCCGGCGTCGGCTTCCTCGCCGCCAGCTTCTTGGCGCCCACGTCCGAGCCGGGCCGTGCCCAGGAGGCTGTCCCGAGACCCCGACCGGACCGCTCCGATGAGGAGCCGAGCGCCAAGCTCGACTCGCTGATGACTACGAAGAACGAGGGCTGACCGATGCGTACCCGCCGAACCTTCCTGCTCGCGGGAGCCGCCACGAGTGCGGTCCTCCTGTCCCTGTCATCGGCAGCGCCCGCAATGGCGGCGTCCGACGTGCTGGTGGTGGACCGCGAGACCGTGCAGGTCTACATGACGCCGACCGGCGAGGTGAAGGTCGCCCGCGTCTACGACCAGGTCACGGCGACGGGCCAGGGCACCGTGACGATCAAGAACCCGGTCGGCACCGACGGCCTGCGCAACCTGGACGGGCTGCAGGACCCCGACGTCGTGAACGGCAACGTCGTCAAGCGCATCACCGTCGACGGCGAAGAGCGGGCGCGCACCGTCAGCTCCTTCCCCGAGGAGGACCTGCCGGTCACGATCACGCCGACGTACACGCTCGACGGCGAGACGTACGACGACCCGGAGGACCTGGTCGGCAAGTCCGGCAAGCTCGAGGTGACGTACAAGGTCGAGAACGTCACCTCCGAGCCGACGACCGTCACGGTGACCGACGGCTTCGGCAACGAGGTCGAGAAGCAGGTCGACGTGCCGATGCCGCTCGTCGGCTCGCTCGTCACGCTGTTGCCGAAGGAGTTCTACTCCGTGCAGTCGGACCAGGCGACGGCGTCCGCCGACGGTAGGGGTGCCACCCGCCTGACGTTCACGATGACGCTGCTGCCGCCAGTCGGCTCGGCTGTGGCCGAGTTCGGCTACACCGCGCAGGTGCAGGACGCGATCATCCCGAAGGCGACGGTGTCGATCGCCGTCGTGCAGCCGCTGAAGAACCCGAGCCTGTCAACTGCGGCGGCTAGCTACCAGGGCGGTGCCGAGACCGGCGCGACCCTGACCGCCGGCGCGGAGCAGATCGACTCGAACCTGCTGAAGCTGCGCGACGGCGCGGGCGACCTGCTGACAGGTCTGATCCAGCTGCGTGACGGTTCGCAGCAGCTCAACGCCGGCCTGGCCGGCGAGGCTGCCCCCGGCGCGGCCCGGCTGGCGGACGGCGCCGGTCAGGCGGCCGCCGGTGCGAACGAGCTGGCGACGGGCCTGCAGGCCGCGGAGTCCGGCAGCGCCGAGCTCGCCGACGGGGTCGGCCAGATCGCCGATGGCAACCGCAAGCTCGCCAACGGCTTCAACAGCCCGAAGGGCAACCCCGACCTGGTGAGCGGCTCGCAGGACCTGGCCTCCGGCCTCGGCCTGATCAGCAACGGTCTCGCCACCCTGGCGGGAGTCGAGGGGCTGCCGCAGGCGCAGGCAACCGCACTGGCGCTGCGTGATGGCGTGGACAAGATCCTGGCTGGTCTCGGTTCGCCGACGCAGCAGAACACGATCCTGAACGGGTTGGCGCAGCTCAGCGCCGGCAATAAGGCACTGCAGGACGGACTCACTGCCTCCCGAAATGGCTTGGACACCGTGGCAAATGGTCTTCCCCTCGCGAGAGAT
>DASVBQ010000028.1:0-4363 GCA_036375795.1 Actinomycetes bacterium | reverse complement strand
CGCTACCTGCTCGAGCTGGACGAGGGGGAGACCGCCACCGTGCTGGGCTGGCCCCGGGGCACGGTGAAGTCGCGGCTGCACCGCGCTCTCCGGCGGCTGCACGAGGTGCTCGAGTCGTCGACGGCCGCACCGGTCGGAGCGGAGGTGGGGCGTGACGGCTGACACCAGGTACGACGCCCTCGCCGCCGAGCTCACCGCGCTGGGACGGGCGGTGCCCCTCCCGCCGCACCAGCGGGTGACCGAGACGGTCATCACCCGACTGGCCGAAGCACCCACACCGGCGCGGCCGGGCAGGACCGAGCGGCTGCTGCGCCGAGCGGTCAACGCTGTGGCCGTGCGCCGCCGCAGTGTCGTGGCCGTGGCGACTGCGCTGCTGGTCGCGCTGGTGGCGACGCCGCCGGTGCGGGCGACCGTGCTCGACTGGTTCGGCTTCGCCGGGGTCGTCGTGCGACAGGCTCCGACCCCGGAGCCGGCCTCATCCGCACCGCCGCCGACCGTCGCTGGCACGGTGTCGCTCGACGAGGCCCGCAGGCTGGTGGCGTTCGAGCCGCTGGTTCCCGCCGAGCTCGGGGCGCCGCAGGCCGTCGAGGTGTCCGGCGACCGGCGCCTGCTGTCGATGGGCTGGACCGGCGGTCCGGACCAGGTCGTGCGACTCGACCAGTTCGACGGGCGGCTCGACTACGTGTTCGCGAAGTCGGCGCCGGGTGTGGAGTACACCGAGGTCGGCGACGCGTTCGCCCTGTGGTTCGACGAGCCGCACGAGGTGGTCGTGCTCGACCGTGACGGGACCAGGCGCACGGAGACCGCCCGGCTGGCCGGTCACACGCTGATCTGGGAGCACGGTCCGACGACGCTGCGCCTCGAGGGCGACCTGAGCCAGGCGCGGGCGCTCGAGATCGCCAGGTCGGTCGAGACGCAGCCCTGACGCCGGAACCGGACCGGGGCCGGCGGTGTACCCCGGGAGAGCCCTGGAGGTCGCCATGCACCGAAGCCGTGCCGTGCTCGTCGTGCTCGTCACCGTTCTCGCGATCCCGCTGCTGGCCGGCCCCGCATCGGCCGGAGGGCCGACGAGTGCCCTGCTGGTCGTACCCGGCGTGGGGCGCACCGCGTCGCTCTACACGACCGATCCGGCGTACGCCTCGCTTGCCGACCTCGTCGGTGCCTTCGGTGACGACGGAGCGGCCGGGAGGGTGGACCGGTCGGGTGCGAGCCACGAGTCCGGGACAGGAGTCACGGTCACCTGGCTGATCCACGACGTCCAGGTCTGGCGCGTGGACCGGATCTACCTCGGTGCGCCGGGCGGGCCGTGGATCTCGACCCAGGTGGCGATCGGCGACAACGGGGCGATCTGGGACAGCCCGGTGGCCTGGCACACCGCGACCCGTGGCAAGGAGCTGACCCTGCTGCTCGACGGGTTGGGCCTGCTCGACGGGTCGGCTGCCGGCGACAGCGCCCCGCAGCCCACGACGGCAGCCGTGCCGCAACCGGTCTCCGACCCGCCCGCGGATGATCGGAGCGCGGGCACGGCGGGTGTGCTGTGGGGGCTGGGCGGTCTGGCCGTCGGACTGGCCGTCGCCCTTCTCGCCCTCCGGGTGCGGCTCCGGTTCGGCCGTACGGCGGGACCGCCGGTCGAGTCTGCGCTGCTAGATAACCCCGGAGCGGGCTGGGGAAGCCCCGACGAGCTGGCCACGCCGAGCCGGGGAACCGGCCACCGTTGACGCGCACGCTGCTCCGCTCGCGTCCGTGGCAGGACGGCCACCTGGTTGACTGGGGCGATGCTGCCGTGGAGAGGTGAGCTGGCCGGCCGGATCGACGAACGCGTCATCACGTCGGAGCAGCTGCAGGGCAACCCGCTCGGCGACCCGCACGAGCGTCCGCTGTGGGTGTACCTGCCTCCGGGCTACGACGACACCCACACCAGATATCCGGTCGTCTACGTGATCCAGGGCTACACCGGGCACGTGGCCATGTGGGCCAACCGCAGGCCGTTCCGGCAGCCCTTCGTCGAGACGGCGGACCAGGTGTTCGCTGACGGTGCGGCGCCGCCGTGCGTCGTGGTCTACGTCGACGCGTGGACGGCGTACGGCGGGTCGCAGTACGTCGACTCGCCCGGCACGGGGCGCTACCACTCGTACCTCTGCGACGAGGTCGTGCCGTTTGTCGACGCGCACTACCGGACCCTGGCCGACCGGGAGTCGCGGGCGATCAGCGGCAAGTCCAGCGGAGGGTTCGGCGCGATGATCACGCCCATGCTGCGGCCGGACCTGTTCGGGGCGCTGGCGACGCACGCGGGCGACGCGCTCTACGAGTACTGCTACCTGCCGGACTTCGCTCAGGCGGTGCGGCACCTGCGTGCCTACGACGGTGACATCTGGCGGTGGTGGGACGACTTCCGGTCCCGGCCCGCCTTCAGCAAGGACGAGGACGAGGCGCTGCTCACCGCCCTCGGCTGCTCGGCGGCCTTCTCGCCGGGGGAGGACGGTCGGCCGGAGCTGCCGTTCGACCCGCGGTCCGGCGTGGTGCGGGAGGAGGTCTGGGAGCGGTGGCTCGCGTGGGACCCGGTCCGGATGGTCCCGACGTTCGCCGACGCGCTGCGATCGATGCGCGCGATCTGGATCGACGCCGGGACGAAGGACGACTACCACCTCGACCTCGGCGCGCAGGCGTTCCGCGACGCGCTGGCCGGCATCGGTGTGCCCGACGAGAAGGTGTACTTCGAGCTGTTCGACGCGACGCACGCGGACATCGACTACCGCTACCCGCTGGCGCTGGTGTGGTTGGCCGATCGCCTGGCGCGCTAGCGGGCGTTCGCGGCCCGGCCAGGTGGGGTACTTGCCCGCTACCGGCCGTGACGGTCCGGTAGCGTCCCTGTCGCGGCGGTCACCGGGATGTTGCACCGCGGTGGCCGTCCCCGAGGCCGGTACGGACCAGGAGGAGACACATGGCGATCGTCGTGGGCTACGTGCCCCGGGCCGAGGGCCGGGCGGCCCTGCGTCGGGCTGCTGAAGAGGCCCGGCTGCGCTCGACGCGGCTGGTGGTCATCAACTCCAACAAGGGCGGCTCCCGCCTGGACGACGAGGACGCGATCGAGCACGAACGCGAGCTGGCCGAGGTGCGCCAGCAGCTCGACGCCGAAGGCATCCAGAACGAGGTGCGGCAGCTGGTGCGCGGCCTCGACCCGGCCGAGGACCTGATCGAGGTCGCCAAGGAGACCGACGCGGACTTCATCGTCATCGGGCTGCGCCGGCGTACCCCTGTGGGCAAGCTCATCCTGGGCAGCAATGCCCAGCGCATCCTGCTCGAGGCTCCCTGCCCGGTGCTCGCCGTCAAGGCCGAGGAGTAGCCCCCGTGGAGGCCGGGTGAGCGAGCCGCTGGGCCGGGAGCGAGACGCGGAGGGAGGTTTCGAGCGCTACGACGGCACGGCGCTGGAGCCGTCCGACACCGCGCTGCTGGAGACCCTGGTTCTCGAGGCCCCGGTCGCGTTCGCGTTCTACGGCACCGACCTGCGCTACCGCCGCATCAACCGGCTGCTGGCCGACCTGAACGGCCTCCCCATGGGGCAGCACATCGGCCGCCGGCCCACCGAGGTGCTGCCCCCGGACCTCGGCCGGGCGGTGGAGGCCCGGCTGCGTGAGGTCCTCGACACCGGGCAGATCCTGGCCGACGACGACCTCAGCGCCCGCGTACCCGCGACTGACGAGCTGCGCTACTACGAGTCCAAGTGGTTCCCCGCGACCGGGCCCATGGGAGACGTGATCGGGGTGGCGGTGCTGGTCCTCGACGTCACCGACCGCCGGCGCAACGAGGACGCGCTGCGGCGCAGCACCGAGCGCACCAGCCGGCTGCAGCAGGCCACGGCCGCCCTTGCCGAGGCGCTCACCGTCGACGACGTACGCCGGGTCGTCCAGGACACGGCGCGAGCGGTCGCCGGGGCGGAGATCGCCGAGGTGTTGCTGGTCGACGACCCTGATGTGCTCGCCGCGACGGGAACCGCCGGAGACCCGCGAGTCGCGGTCATGGACCTCGTGGTCCCGGGAGGCCGCATCGGGGTGCTGCGGCTGCGCCTGGGCGAGCCGGTGACCGGGGACGACGACGCCTTCCTGGGTGCCCTGGCGGGACAGTGCGCGATCGCGCTCGAGCGCGCCCGGCTCTACGAGCGCGAGCGGGCGACGGCCGTGGCGCTGCAGCAGAGCCTGCTGCCGGACCGGCTGCCCGAGGTGGCGGGGGTGGAGCTCGCCGCCAGCTTCCGCGCCGGATCGCCCGAGGCCGACGTCGGCGGCGACTGGTACGACGTCTTCACGCTGCCCGACGGCCGAGTGGTGCTCGTCGTCGGCGACGTGATGGGCAAGGGGGTCGAGGCGGC
>DASVBQ010000399.1:0-3752 GCA_036375795.1 Actinomycetes bacterium | reverse complement strand
GGGCCGGTCCGGGTGCTGCCGAGCGCGGTCGAGCACTCCGCCGTCCTGCATGCCGGAGAACACCTGGCGCGCAAGGCGGGAGCCGTCGTCGAGACGGCCCCCGTCGACCGGGCCGGGCAGGTAGACGCCGCGACGTACGTCGGGATGCTGGACGCATCGGGCGCCGACCGGCCGGTGCTCGCGGCGCTGCAGACGGCCAACCACGAGGTCGGCCCCGTGCAGCCGGTGGACGAGGTCGCCCAGGCCTGCGAGGACCGCGGCGTGCCGCTGCTGGTCGACGCCGCCCAGACCGTCGGGCGTCTCCCGACCCCGGCCAGCTGGTCGGTGCTGGCTGCGAGCGCGCACAAGTGGGGCGGGCCGGCGGGCGTCGGCGTGCTCGTGGTCCGCAAGGGGGTGCGCTGGCGGTCACCGCTTCCCGCCGACGAGCGGGAGTCCGGCCGGGTGCCCGGGTTCGAGAACGTCCCGGCCGTCGTGGCGGCCGCCGCCGGCCTGGAGGCCGTCGGGCGGGAGGCGGCGACCGAGGGTCCGCGGCTCTCCGCGCTGGTCGAGCGGCTGCGCAGCGAGATCCCCCGACGGGTCCCGGACGTCCAGGTCGTCGGGCACGCCGTCCAGCGGCTGCCGCACCTCGTGACGTTCTCGCTGCTCTACGTCGACGGCGAGGCGGTCGTGACCGAGCTGGACCGGGCCGGCTTCGCGGTGAGCTCGGGCTCGTCGTGCACGTCGAGCACCCTGGCGCCGAGCCACGTCCTCGAGGCGATGGGCGTGCTCACCCACGGCAACGTGCGCGTCTCGCTGGGCCGCGGCACGTCGGCGGCCGAGGTGGAGCGCTTCCTCGGCGCGTTGCCCGGCCTGGTGGCCGGCCTGCGCGCGCAGGCAGGGGCGGCGGGGCTGTGAGCGACGCACCGGCCGCCGAGGTCGCGCTGACCGTCGACGCGCTGGGCCTGCGCTGCCCGCAGCCGGTCATCGAGCTGGCCCGGCGGATCGACAGCGTGCCGGTCGGCGCGGTCGTCGCCCTGCTGGCCGACGACGAGGCGGCGCGGCTGGACGTACCCGCCTGGTGCGAGATGCGCGGCCACACCTACCTCGGCGAACCGTCACCGACCACGTTCCACGTCCGCCGCGCCAACTAGCCAGGGCTGGAGGCGGTGTCGGCGAAGTCGGGCGGCGGCAGCTCCAGCGCGCGCGACAGCATGGCCAGGTAGGTCGGCCGGGACACCTCCACCGCCCCGAGTCTGACCAGGTGCTCGGTCGCCCACTGCACGTCGAGCAGCCGCCCCGATCCCCCGGCCGTGCGCAGCAGGTCGACCAGGCCGACCAGCGCCACCTTCGACGCGTCGCGCTCGCGGTGGAACATCGACTCCCCGGCGAACAGCCCGCCGACGGCGACGCCGTACAGCCCGCCTGCCAGCCGCTGCCGACCGTCCGGGCCGACCGCCCAGGCCTCGACGCTGTGCGCCCAGCCGAGGTCGTGCAGCCGGCGGTAGGCCGCGACGATGTCGCGCCGGATCCAGCCGCCGGGCCGGCGCGGGTCGGCGCAGGCGCGGACCACCTCGTCGTACGCGGTGTCGAACCGCACCTCGTAGCGCCGGCAGGCCGCCCGCAGCGAACGGCTGACCCGCAGCCCGTCGAGCGGGATCACGCCGCGCGGGTCGGGCGAGAACCAGCCCATCGGGCCCCTCCGCCGCACCGGCATCGGGAACGCGCCGGCCCGGTAGGCCGCAAGCAGCGTCGCCGGCTCGAGGTCGGCGCCGATACCGAGGAAGTCCTCCCCCGCGGGCGCCGCCGACAGGTCGAACGCGAAGCGCGACGGCCCCGGCTCGACCGGCTGCACGGAGCCTCCGGTCAGGGGCGGGGGCAGCGCACGTGCGGCTCGACGTCGGCGACCGCCTCCGGGCCGTACGCCGCGCCCAGCCGCTGCAGGAAGCGGTCCCGCCCGAGCTCGTACTCCTGGGTGCCGACCGTCTCGATGACGTACGTGGCCAGCAGGCTGCCGACCTGCGCGGCGCGCACGTGCCCGAGGTCCCAGGCCAGGGCGGCGAGGAAACCGGCCCGGAACGCGTCGCCGACACCGGTCGGGTCGACCTTGCGCTCCTCCGGGGCGCACTCGACCTGGATCGACGGCTCGCCCTTGCGGTCGACGCGCACGCCCTTGGCGCCGAGCGTGGTGACCCGGGTGCCGACGCGGTCCAGGATCTCCTCGGACGACCAGCCGGTCTTCTGCTCGGCCAGCGCCGCCTCGTACTCGTTGGTGAAGAGGTAGGTCGCGCCGTCGATGAGCTGGCGGATCCCGGCGCCGTCCATCCACGCGATCTGCTGGCTGGGGTCGGCGAGGAACGGGAAGCCGCGCTGGCGGCACTCGTCGGTGTGGCGGAGCATCGCCTCCGGGTCGTTGGCGCTGATCACCACCATGTCCAGGCCGCCGACCCGCTCGGCGATCGGCGTGAGCTCGATCTCGCGCGCCTCCTGCATCGCGCCGGCGTAGAACGACGCGATCTGGGCGTGGTCGGCGTCGGTGGTGCAGACGAAACGCGCGGTGTGGCGCAGCTCCGAGACGTGGACCGAGCTGGTGTCGACCCGGTGCCGCTGCAGCCAGGACCGGTAGTCGGCGAAGTCCTGGCCCACCGCGCCGACCAGGATCGGGTCGAGACCGAGGCAGCCCAGCCCGAACGCGATGTTGGCCGCGATCCCGCCGCGACGCATCTCGAGGTCCTCGACGAGGAAGGACAGCGAGATCTTGTCGAGCTGGTCGACGACGAGGGAGTCGGTGAACTTGCCCTCGAAGGTCATGAGGTGGTCGGTGGCGATCGAACCGGTGACGGCGATGCGCATCGGTGAAGGTCTCCCGAAATGGGGGCGGGTGCGACACACAACACTACCGATCGGTAGGCGTTCCCCTCACCAGATGCGCTCCCTAGGCTGACGACGTGACCGTCCTGGAGCCCCATCCCGAGCTGCGCACCGAGCCGGGCATCGACGTGGCCGAGAGCTCGTGGGCCGCGCTCGTCGCCGACGGCGCCGAGGTGACCCGGCACCTCGCGGAGGTCCCCCGGTCCCACCGGCGTGTCGTGTCGATCCCCGCGCAGGCCGTGGCGATGGTCGACGGCATGAGCAGCTACGGCGACTGACGGAACCCGCGGGCGCGCCGTCGCGTCCCATCCCACGTGAGCCTTCCCGCCCTCGTACGTCGTGGCGCCGTGCCGCTCGCGGTCGCCGCCCTCGTGCTCGCCGTCGTGCTCGGCGTGATGCGACTCGTCGACCCGCCGGGTGAGGGTGTCGGCGGCACCGGACCCGGTGCCGGCGGCAGGCCCGAGGTGCTGCGCCTGACCGGCTGGACGCCACCCGGCGACTCACCCGACCCGCGCTACACCCTCGAGGCGGACCTGCCCGACGGGCCGGGCGAGGCCCCTGTGCACCGGGTGGTGACCTCGGCCGACGCGTCGCCAGACGACCTCGCCGCGGCCCTGGGCATCGACGCCGAGGGCGAGGAGGGCGCCGGTGTCCGGCGGTGGGTCGAGGACGGGCGGCAGCTCGAGGTCCGCAACGGGCCTGGCGGGCCGTGGAGCTACCTCAGCGTCGAGCCGGTGACGAGCACGCCGGACCGTTCCGATGACGGCGCCGCGGTCTCCTCCGAGCGGGGCCGCGAGATCGGCCGGACGGTGCTGGCCGCGAGCGGGGTCGACCCGGATGCCGCGCACGAGCAGTCGGTCGGACCGGCACATTCCATGGCGGTCGACCCGGTCGTCGACGGCATG
>DASVBQ010000398.1:0-5469 GCA_036375795.1 Actinomycetes bacterium | reverse complement strand
GACCATACGAGCCGAGCCTGCCGGGTCGGGTCGAGTGGAATCGCGGCGTCTGTCCCAGGACCACCAGGACATGGGCACCGTTGGCCCGGGCCGTGTCGATCTGCGAGTCGAGACGGCTGAAGTCGAACACGCCAGGCTGGGTCTCGATTTCTCGCCAGGTCACGCCGGAGTCCCACAGCCGGATCGCCCCGACCTGTGTATTTGGCCAGGTGGCTGGGTTCAAGTCGTGCATGCCGAAGAAGGGCGCGGGCACCCGGGCGGCCGCGGCGACGGGCTGGGCAGGCAGGAACGTGAGGCCGAGCCCGACGGCCGTTCCGACGGCGAGCAGCCGACGGCCGACTCGATGCGTGTGTGTCATGTGGTGGTACCCCGAGATGTGTTGTGGATGGCACGGGCGCCTTCGTATGAGCACCCTCCGTCAGTACTTCGAGCGCACCATCAGCGGCCGGTAGTCGACGTACTTCTTCGACCCGCCCTTGATGGCCGTCCGCTTACCGTAGACCCCGACCATGAACGTGGCGCTCTTCGCCGTCGTGACCTTGACGCGCTTGGTCGGGTTCCAGTACACGCGCTTGACGCCCTTCGCGTACTTGATCACGCACGTGTAGGTGCCGTTGCGGTCCTTGGCGCACGGCAGCGAGCTCTTCGTCGGTCCCACCATTGTCCCGCCGAGCATCCACGACTGCGCCAGGCCGAACGCCTTGCCGGCGAGCGTCGGCGTGTAACCGTCAGCCGCGACCATCTTCGTGTTGCCGATGGCCGGCATGTCCCACATGTACCAGTGCACCCGCTTGACCTTCTGTGCGGCGTTGAGCAGGTAGGTCCGCAGAACGTACGCGGCCTGCCGCTGCTGCGAGATAACCGACGATGAGCCGCTGCCGCCCGTCGCGAGGCCGTAGTTGACCTCGGAGTTCCAGACCGGCTTGGTCAGCGGGACGCCGCGCAGCGCCAGCGCCTTGCGCGCCTGCTTCAGGAGCTTGAGGGACGTCTCGGGCATCCCTGTGTCCAGCGGGTAGAGGTTGAGCGACATCGCGTCCATTCGTTTCCAGATCGGGACGCCTCCGATGCGCTGTGCGTAGAACGTGCCCAGGTAGGTCCGCTGCCAAGACAGCCTCGTCGCGAAGGCCGGGCCCACGACCAGCGCGCCCGGGTCGATGCTCTTGATGACGCCGTACGCCGTGTTTGTCAGCTGCGCCATCTTCGCGGGAGTGTTCTGGCTGTTCTGGGCCCAGTAGTTGACGATGTTGGCCTCGTTCCAGACCTGGTAGGCCTTGATCCTGCCCTTGTAGCGCGACGCGACCGTCGCCACGTAGTTGTTCCACGCGTCCAGGCGCGGCATGTACTGCGGGCCGGCACCCAGCGAGTTCGGGTCGTCGGCCCAGGCCGGCGTCTGGCCGAGGACCAGCGTCACCTCGGCACCCTTGGCGTTGGCCGCGGCCACGATGGCGTCCAGCTTCGCCCAGTCGAAGGCTCCCTGCTGCGGCTCGATGTTCGCCCAGGTCGTGTCGGAGTCCCACAGCCTTATGGAGCCGGGCGAAACCGCCGGCCACGAGTCGGCGGTCGGGTTCGAGTCGTGCAACCCAAAGAGCCTGCGGTCGATCTTCACGGTTTTCGCGGAGGCCGGCGTGGCCGGCATCAGTGCGGTGGCGAGGACCGCGGCCACCAGGACCGCGAGCATCTGGACGGCGGAGGGAAAACGAACGGCAGAACGCATGTGTCGGGCTTCCTCGGGTGGTTCGGGAGGGACGGCTCCGCCAAGGACGCACCAACCAGTGGGCAGGTTCCCCCCGAGAGCCACGGACAGTGTGCCGGACGGCCCCCGAATGGCGCAGCCAAATAGGACAATTGTCCCGAAATCAGAGTGTCGGCGGTCAGCTCTGCGCGTAGACCCGCCGGGCCGCCCGGCGCAGCTCCCCGGCCGGCCAGGCACGGTGCGCCGAGCCGACCAGCGCCAGCCCCACCACTGCCGCGATGGTGACCGCCACCGCCGGCGAGGTCAGGTCGGCCATCGCCCCGCTGGCGAGGAACGTGACGGCGGTGACCGTGCTGAAGCCCGCCCCGGCCAGCCCGTTCACCCGCCCGCGCAGGGCGGGCGGGCTCACCAGGTTGACCGTCGTCATCAGCGGCACCATGAAGCCCTGGGACAGGCCCGCGACGAACCACAGCGGCAGGGCGACCTCCCAGGGCGGCGCGACGCTGGTGAGCAGCAGCGGCGCGCACGACGACACCGCGAGCGGGAGGATCAGCCCGACCTGGCGTAGCGGGTCCAACCTCGCGACGAGCACCGCGCCCAACGCCGCGCCGGCCGGCAGGCTCGCCATGAGGGCGGCCCCGACAGCCGGGCCGGCGCCGTCCTCCCTGGCGTACGCCAGCGCCACCGCCTCCGGGGCGATGAGGAACACGGCCGCGCTCCAGGCGAGCACCACCAGCGCCCGCAGCGCGGGGTCGTCGAAGACCAGCCGCCATCCCTCGCGGAAGTCATCCAGAAGCGTGTGCCGGCCGTCGACCTCCGGGCGCTGCCGCGACGCCGGTCGCCAGCGCAGCGTGGTCGCGAGCACGACGAACGACACCAGGAAGCTCGCCACGTCCAGCAGCAGACCCACCCGTTCGCCGACGACCACGATCACGACGCCTGCCGCGACGATGCCGACGACCTGGTCGACCTGGTACAGGACCCGCAGCAGGCCGGTGCCGACCAGGCACTCGCGCGGGTCCGGCAGAACGTCCGGCACCACCGCGCGGTGCGCCGCCTCGAACGGGGCGGTGAAGGTCTCCGCCACGAGCAGCAGCAGGAGCAGCACCCAGACCGGCGTGGAGTCGACGGCGAGCAGCGCGATGACCGCGACGACTGCGGCCCGCGCCAGGTCGCAGCCGAGCATGACGACCTTGCGCGGGAGGCGGTCGGCGAACGCGCCCAGCAGCGCCGACCCGAACACGGCCGGCACGAAGCTGACGACGAACGCGAGGACCGCGAGGAAGGCGCTCTCGGTGCGGGCGAGCACGAGCGAGGCCAGCGCCACACGCGCGATGTGGTCGCCCAGCTCGCTGGTGACCTGCGCGACGACGAGGCCGGCAAACTCCCGGTTGCGCAGCACGTCCCGGTAGCCGGGGCGACGGACCAGCCCGTCCCCTGCCGCCGTCACCGGTAGAACACCGCGTCCACCACCGTCCTCGCACGCCGGGTCGCGCGACGGTAGTCGTCGACCAAGGCACCCGCTGCGCCCGGAGGGTAGCCCAGGACCCGAGCCACGCCCGAGAGCTCGCGCAGGTCCGTCGGCAGGCTGTCACCCGGTCGGCCCCGCACCAGCAGCACCGCGTTGCGCACCCGGCTCGCGGTGCGCCACGCGTGCGCGAGCACCCGCGCCTGGCCGGCGTCGACGAGACCCGCCTCGACGGCGGCCTGCAGCGCCTCGAGCGTGCGGGTGGTGCGAAGACCCCCGACCGCATGCCCGTGGCGCAGCTGCAGCAGCTGGACCGTCCACTCCACGTCCGCGAGCCCTCCCGGACCGAGCTTCGTGTGCAGCGCGGGTTCGGCGCCGCGAGGCAGCCGCTCGGACTCGACCCGCGCCTTGATCCGGCGGATCTCGCGCACCGCGGCGTCGTCGAGCCCGTCGGGCCGGTAGCGGATCGGGTCGACGAGCTCCACGAACCGGGCGCCGAGGTCGGCGTCTCCTGCCACCGGGTCGGCGCGCAGCAGCGCCTGGCTCTCCCAGATGTGCATCCAGCGCCCGTAGTACGCGGCGTACGACGCCAAGGACCGCACCAGCGGCCCCTGGCGACCCTCTGGTCGGAGGTCGGCGTCGACGGCCAGGGGCGGGTCCGGCGACGGGACGGAGAGCAGCCGGCGCAGCTCACCGACCACGGCATGGGCGGCCTCCGACGCATCCCGCTCGTCGGCCCCCTCGAGCGGCTCGTGCACGAAGAGGACGTCAGCATCGCTCGCGTACGACAGCTCGCGTCCGCCGAACCGTCCCATCGCGATGACGGCCAGGCGCGTCGGAAGTGCGGCGCCTCGGGCCGCCTCCACGGCGCGGGTCGCAACGCCGAGCGCCCCTTGAACCGTCGCCGCGGCCACGTCGGTCAGCGCTTCCTCGACCTGCTCCACGGACGCCACCCCGAGCAGGTCGGCGGCGGCCACCCGGAACAGCTCCCGGCGACGCACCGCCCGGGCCAGCCGCACGGCGGACTCAGGGTCGTCGTGCCGGGCGAGTGCGGACGACAGCTCGGCGTGCAGGTCGTCGCGGGAGCGCAGGGCGAGCTCGGCGTCGTCGGCGAGCATGCGCACCGCGTCCGGTGCGCGACTGAGGAGGTCGACGGCGTAGCGACTGCTGGCGAGCAGCAGCGCCAGGCGCTGGGCGACCGCGCCCTCGTCGCGCAGCAGCCGGAGGTACCACGGCGTGGTGCCCAGCGCGTCGCTGATCTGCCGGAAGGCCAGCAGCCCCCCGTCGGGGTCCGGCGCGTCGGCGAACCAGCCGAGGAGGACGGGCAGCAGGGTGCGCTGGATGGCGGCGCGACGGCTGACGCCCTCGGTCAGCGCCTCCAGGTGGCGCAGCGCGCCGGCCGGGTCGAGGTAGCCGAGCGCTTCGAGGCGGGACCGCGCCGCCTCCGGGGTGAGCCGCGCCTCGTCCGACGCGAGTCGGGCCACCGAGCTCAGCAGCGGCCGGTAGAACAGCTTCTCGTGCAGGCGCCGCACCTCGCGGGCGTGGCGCCGCCACTCCGCGTCGAGCTCCTCGACGGGCGCCTTGCGCAGGCCCAGCGACCTGCCCAGCCGGCGCAGCTCCTCCGGGTCCTCGGGCATCACGTGGGTGCGACGGAGTCGACGCAGCTGAAGGCGGTGCTCGACCGTACGCAGGAAGCGGTAGGCGCGGTCCAGCTCGGCCGCGTCGGCCCGCCCGACGTACCCGTAGGTCGAGAGCGCCTCGAGCGCCTCGAGCGTGTTCGCGCTGCGCAGGCGGTCGTCGGTTCGGCCGTGCACGAGCTGCAGCAGCTGCACGGCGAACTCCACGTCGCGCAGGCCGCCGGGGCCGAGCTTGAGCTCGCGGTGCCCCGCACCGGCCGGCAGCGTCCGCTCGACCCGGCGGCGCATCTCCTGCACGTCGACGACGAAGTCGGGACGCTCCGCGGCCAGCCACACCATCGGCGACACCACAGCCACGTAGTCCCGGCCGAGCGCCAGGTCGCCGGCCACCGGCCGGGCCTTGAGCAGGGCCTGGAACTCCCAGGTCTTCGCCCACCGCTCGTAGTAGGCGACGTGGCTGGCCAGCGTCCGCACCAGCGGGCCGGCCTTGCCCTCGGGCCGCAGCGCGGCGTCCACCGGCCAGATCGTGCCCTCCGCGGTGGTCGCGGCGCAGGCCCGCATCATCCCGACCGCGAGCGCGGTTGCCGCCGGACCGGCCGGCTCGGCGACGAACACGACGTCGACGTCGCTGACGGAGTTGAGCTCCCGGCCGCCGCACTTGCCCATCGCGA
>DASVBQ010000397.1:0-7378 GCA_036375795.1 Actinomycetes bacterium | reverse complement strand
GTCGGCCAGCGGGTCGGGCAGCGAAGCGCCGGTGAGGGTGGCGAGCATCTGGCGGACGTTGGTGAGCTGGGAGTTGATGCTGTCGCGGCGCTGCGTCGCGGCGGCCAGCTCGCGCTCGGACTCGCTGCGGATGCGCTCCGCCGTGGACTTGGCCTCGGCGATGATGTCGTCGGCCCGACGCGCCGCCTCGTCCATGGTGCGCTTGGACTTGCGGTCGCTGTCGGCGCGCAGCTTCTCCGCCTCGAGGCGCAGCTGCTCCGAGCGCTGGGTGATGACGGCGAGCTGCTGCTCGTTGGCCTTCATCTGCTCAGTGAAGTCGCGCTCGGCCTGCTCGCGGCGCTGGGCCAGCGTGGTCTCGAAGTCGGCCGCAGCCTGGGCAGCCTTCGCGCGGTTGCGCTCGAAGATCGCCTCGGCCTCCTCGCGGCGCGCCTTGGCGTCGCGCTCGGACTCGTCGCGGAGCTGGTCGGCCTGCCGCTTGGCGTCCTGCAGCACGCGCTGCGCCTCGGTGTCCGCGTCCGAGCGCCGCTCCTGCGCGTAGCGCTCGGCCTCCTTGCGGATCTTGTCGGCGTCCTGCTCGGTGAGCGCGCGGTGCTGCCCGGCCTCCTCGGCGGCGCCTGCACGCAGCTCCTTCGCCTCCTCCTCGGCCAGCAGCAGGATCTGCTCGATCCGGGCGCCGACGCCGGCGTACGGCGTGGCCCGCTCACCACCCTCCTGCGTCTGCAGGTGCAGCTCCTCGACGCGTCGCTCGAGCTCGGCCCGTCGCTGGTCGACCTCCTGGAGCCGGCGGGTCAGCGCGGCGATCCGCTGGTCCACCTGCTGGGGCTCGTATCCGCGGCGGACGATCTCGAAGGTCTCTCGGCCGGCGGGGGCGTTGGTCATGGGGTGGGTCCTTAGTCGCAGAGGGGACGGACGAGCGGGGACAACCGGGTCATCTTGGCACGTCGGCGGGCGAGACGTTGAGGGCCTCTATCACGCCGGACAGTCGGCCGAGCTCGGCGGCGATCTCGTCCCGACGAGTCGTCAGGGCGGCCACCTCCTCGCGGGCCTCGGAAAGGATCTTGGCGGCCTGTCGGCGCAGCTCGTCGGCCTCGGTTCGTGCGTCGGCCACGATCCGCACCGCCTCCGAGCGGGCCTCACGGCGCGCCTCCTCGGCTTCGCGCTGGGCGGTCGCGACCTGCTCGGCGACCCGTTCGCGCAGCGCCTTGGCGTTGGCCTCGGCCTCGGCCTCCCGGCGGCCGGCCCGCGAGTCGATCTCCTCGACGCGCGCCGTGGCCTCCTCGATGCTGCGGGTGGCGCGGTGGCTCGCGTCCGCGAGACGCCGCTCCGCCTCGGCCTGTGCCTGCGCCAGGACCTGCTCGGCCTCGGCCCCGACCGTCTCCGCGTGGGCGCGGGCCTCGTCGAGGCGCTGCTCGGCCGTCTGCTTGCTGCTCGAGAGCAGCTCCTCGGCCTGCTTGCGCAGGTCGCCGACCGTGCGGGCCGCCTCGGCGTGCGCCTCGACCCGGATCCGCTCGGCGTCGCCGCCTGCGGCCTCGAGCAGCTCGTCGACCGCCCGCTTGGCCCAGGCGGTCTGCTCGGCGGCTTCGGCGAGCACGCTGTCGGCTTCGGCCCGCGCCTCGGCGCGGATCCGCTCGGCCTCCTCGCGGGCCCGGTCGGCGAGCCCGGACACCTCGGCCCGGATGCCGCTCGCGTCCTCGTCAGCGGCGGCCCGGGTCGCCTGCGCCTGCTCGGTGGCCTCCGCGAGGACCGCCTCCGCCTCGCTCCGGGCGTCGGCGACCATTCGCTCGACCTCGGCAGCGACTTCCGCGAGCCGGCGCTCGGCCTCCTGCTCGGCCTCCTGGCGGCGCCTCGCGGCGTCCTCGCGCGCCTCGGCCACGATCGCGTCGGCCTCCTGGTGGGCCTTCTCGCGCGTGTCGTGCGCCTGGGCGCGGGTGGACTCGGCGTCGGCCGCGGCGACATCGCGTGCGGTGTCGGCATCGCGCTGGGCACGGGCCACGAGCTCGTCGGCGTTGGTCGATGCGGCCGACACGACCATGGCGGCCTGGTCCGCAGCGTCGGCGAGCAGCTGCCGGGCCTCGTCGGCGGCGTCCGAGCGCTGCCGCTCGGCCTCGGCCAGGGCGTCCTCGAGCCGGCGGGACGCCTCCTCCAGCGCGTCGGCGCGCCGGCGTACGGCCTCCTCCTCGAGCTGGGCCGCCTCCTCGTGCCGTCGGCCGGCGTCGTCGTGGAGCCGCTGTGCCTCGGCACGCAGAGCGGCGGCGGCCTCGCGATCGGCCGCGACCTCCTGCTCCGTCTGCTCCCGCAGCCGGTCGGCCTGAGCCTGCGCGGCGTAGAGCAGGCGGCTGGCGCGCTCGGCCACCGGCTCGTCAGCGGAGGAGTCGTGCTCCATGGGAACGCATCGTGTCAGACCCGGCGCGACCTGTCAGACCCGGCACGCTGGGCGAGGCCGCACGATGACCGAGCCTTGACGATCAGACATCGCGGAACCGGTTGATGGCGCGCTCGTGCCGGGCGCGCAGCTGGGCGTCACGGACGCCGAGGCCCTCCTCCGGGGCTAGGCAGAGGACCCCCACCTTTCCCTGGTGCAGGTTGCGGTGCACGTCGAACGCCGCCTGGCCGGTGTCCTCGAGGGGGTACGTCCGGGACAGTGTCGGGTGGATCTTGGCGCGCTGGACGAGCCGGTTGGCCTCCCAGGCTTCGCGGTAGTTCGCGAAGTGCGAGCCGATGATCCGCTTGAGGTTCATCCAGAGGTAGCGGTTGTCGTACTCGTGCTGGAACCCGCTCGTCGACGCGCAGGTGACGATGGTGCCGCCGCGGCGCGCGACGTAGACGCTGGCGCCGAAGGTCTCGCGGCCCGGGTGCTCGAAGACGATGTCGACGTCGTCACCGCCGGTGAGCTCGCGGATCTTCTTGCCGAACCGCTGCCACTCCTTCGGGTCCTGGGTGTGCTCGTCTTTCCAGAACCGGTAGCCCTCAGCGTTGCGGTCGATGATGAGCTCCGCGCCCATCGACCGGCAGATGTCGGCCTTGTCCTCGCTGGAGACGACGCAGACCGGCGTGGCGCCGCCGTTGAGGGCGAACTGCGTGGCGTACGAGCCGAGGCCGCCGCTCGCGCCCCAGACGAGGACGACGTCGCCCTGCTTCATGCCCGCGCCGTTCCGGGACACCAGCTGGCGGTAGGCCGTGGAGTTGACCAGGCCCGGGCTGGCGGCCTCCTCCCAGGTGAGGTGCGCCGGCTTGGGCATCAGCTGGTTGGACTTGACGAGCGCGAGCTCCGCGAGGCCGCCGAAGTTCGTCTCGAAGCCCCAGATGCGCTGCTCGGGGTCGAGCATCGTGTCGTTGTGGCCGTCCGGGCTCTCCAGCTCGACGGACAGGCAGTGCGCGACGACCTCGTCGCCCGGCTTCCACGCGTGCACGCCGGGGCCGGTGCGCAGGACCACGCCGGAGAGGTCGGACCCGACGACGTGGTAAGGCAGGTCGTGCCGCTTCGACAGCGGGCTGAGCCGGCCGTACCGCTCGAGGAAGGCGAACGTCGGCACCGGCTCGAAGATCGACGTCCAGACGGTGTTGTAGTTGATGGCGCTCGCCATCACCGCCACCAGCGCCTCGCCAGGGCCGAGATCGGGCGTGGGGACGTCCTCGACGTGCAGGCTCCTGCGCGGGTCCTTGTCCCGGTTGGCCTGCCCCTCGAACATGCCGACCTCGTCCTTGTGGACGGTGACGCCGCGGTAGTGGTCGGGCACGGGCAGCGCGCCGAACTCCGCCGCTGCCGTGTCTCCGGCAAGGATCGCCTCGAGGATGTCCTTCATCGCTGCCTCCGGTGGGCCGGGTTGCGGTCGCCCCGGCAGGTGAGCCGGGCGGCGTGGCGCGCTGCGTGCCCTGGATATTACTGGCCAGTAACTCCAGCGTCCACGCGGGGTGGGCGGACCGACCTCCACCCAGGGTCAGTGCGCGCGGCGGTCAGTGCGCGCCGCGATCAGTGCGCGCCGCGGTCAGTGCGCGCCGCGGTCAGTGCGCGCCGGCCCCTGCCGCCGGCTCCACGAGCTCCACCAGCACGCCCATCGCGTCCTTGGGGTGGACGAAGTTGACCCGCGACCCAGCGGTGCCCCGCCTGGCCTCGTCGTAGAGCAGGCGCACGCCGCGCTCACGCAGCGTCGCCGCGACCGCGTCGATGTCGTCCACGGTGTACGCCACCTGCTGGATGCCCTCGCCGCTGCGCTCGAGGAACCTGCCGATCGGCGAGTCCGGACGCAGCGGCGCCAGCAGCTGGATGCACGAGCCCGAGTCGCCGACCGCCAGCATCGCCTCGCGGACCCCCTGCTCCTCGTTGACCTCCTCGTGCACGACGTGCACGTCGAACGTTCGTGCGTAGAACGCGATGGCGGCGTCGAGGTCGCGGACTGCCAGACCGACGTGGTCGATGCGGGTGAGCATGCGGCTATCGTGACAGCGCTCGACTGGACGCGTCTGCAGGAGGTTGCCGCCATGGCCGGTTCCGTCATCGTCGCGGGGGCCCGGACCCCCATGGGCCGGTTGCTGGGCTCGCTCAAGGACTTCAGCGCTGCCGACCTCGGCGGCTTCGCGATCAAGGGCGCGCTCGAGCGGGCCGGTGTCATGCCGGACCAGGTCGACTACGTGATCATGGGTCAGGTGCTGCAGGCCGGCGCCGGGCAGATCACCGCGCGCCAGGCCGCCGTCAAGGCCGGCATCCCGATGACCGTGCCCGCGCTCACGATCAACAAGGTCTGCCTGTCCGGGCTCGACGCGATCGCGCTGGCCGACCAGCTCATCCGCGTCGGCGAGTTCGAGATCGTGGTCGCCGGCGGCATGGAGTCGATGACCCAGGCGCCGCACCTGCTGCCCAAGAGCCGCTCGGGGTACAAGTACGGCTCGGTGCAGATGCTCGACTCGATGGCCCACGACGGGCTGTTCTGCGCCTTCGACAACTGCGCGATGGGGGAGTCGACCGAGCGCTACAACGCCAAGCTCGGAATCAGCCGTGAGGACCAGGACGCGTTCTCCGCGCTGTCGCACCAGCGCGCCGCCGAGGCAGCCAAGAACGGGGTCTTCGACGACGAGATCGTGCCGGTCGAGATCCCGCAGCGGAAAGGCGACCCGATCGTCTTCACGACCGACGAGGGCGTACGGGCCGACACCACCGCGGATCTGCTCGCCAAGCTGCGCCCGGCCTTCGCGCCCGACGGCACCATCACCGCCGGCTCGTCGTCGCAGATCTCCGACGGGGGCGCGGCCGTCGTCGTGATGAGCAAGGCGAAGGCCGAGGAGCTCGGACTCGCCTGGATCGCCGAGATCGGCGCGCACGGCGTGGTCGCCGGCCCGGACGCCAGCCTGCAGTCCCAGCCGGCCAACGCCATCAAGGTCGCGCTGGCCAAGGACGGCCTCTCCGTCGACGATCTCGACCTGGTGGAGATCAACGAGGCCTTCGCCTCGGTCGGCATCCAGTCGATGCGCGAGCTCGGCGTGGACACGGACACGGTGAACGTCAACGGAGGCGCCATCGCGATGGGGCACCCCATCGGCATGAGCGGTGCGCGCCTGGTCCTCACGCTGGCGCTCGAGCTCAAGCGTCGTGGCGGCGGGGTGGGTGCCGCTGCGCTGTGCGGCGGCGGCGGGCAGGGCGACGCACTCCTGGTGCGCGTGCCCGCCGCAGCGTCCTGAGCCAGGTGGCGACCTCGCGGGGCGCCGATGTCGGCGACCTGGTCGACCGTGCCCGTGAGGGTGACGCGCGCTCGGTCGCGCGGCTGATCTCCCTCGTCGAGGACGCCTCCCCGCTGCTGCGCGAGGCGATGGCCGCACTGATGCCGTACGGCGGCAAGGCGACCGTCATCGGGCTCACCGGTGCCCCCGGCGTCGGCAAGTCGACGTCGACCAGCGCCCTGGTCGGGGCGTTCCGCTCGCTCGACAAGCGCGTCGGCGTCCAGGCTCTGGACCCGTCCTCCCCGTTCTCCGGTGGTGCGCTGCTCGGCGACCGCGTCCGGATGCAGGAGCATGCGCTGGACCGCCACGTGTTCATCCGGTCGATGGCCAGCCGCGGCCACCTCGGTGGCCTGTCGTGGTCGACCCCGCAGGCGCTGCGGGTGCTGGACGCCGCGGGCTGCGACGTGGTGCTCGTCGAGACGGTCGGCGTGGGCCAGTCCGAGGTGGAGGTGGCCGGGCTCGCCGACACGACGGTGGTGCTGCTCGCCCCCGGAATGGGCGACGCGATCCAGGCGGCGAAGGCCGGGATCCTCGAGGTCGGCGACGTCTACGTCGTGAACAAGGCCGACCGCGAGGGCGCCGACGCCACCGTGCGCGAGCTGCGCCACATGCTCACGCTCGGCGAGCGGCGGGCTCCGGGAGACTGGCGGCCGCCGATCCTCAAGACGGTGGCGGCGCGGGGGGAGGGGGTCGACGAGCTCGTCGAGGCCCTGCAGAAGCACCACGCCTGGCTCGAGGAGACCGGCGAGCTGCACCGGCGCCGGCTTCGTCGCGCCGCGGACGAGGTCGAGTCCATCGCGGTCACCGCGCTGAGGGCCCGGATGGGCGACCTGCGGTCCGGCCACGGTGGGGAGGCCCTCGATGACCTGGCGGCCCAGGTCGTGGCCGGTCGCACGGACCCCTATGCGGCGGCGGACCGCCTCGTCGAGGGCCTGACCTCCGGCTGACCTGCTACGGCGTCGGGGTCGCGGTGCTGCTCCCGCTGGTTCCGGTGGGCCCTGGGCTCGACGGCGTGGAGGCGCTGGGCTCCGGCTCCGTCGTCGGGCCCGTCGGGCCCGTCGGGAGCGGCGTCAGCGTCTCCGACGGCGTCGGGATGCTCGGGGGCGTGCTCGTCTCGACCGGCTCCGGCGGTGATCCCGGCTGGCAGCTGAACGTCACGTCGTACGGCAGGGTGGCCCCGCCGCCCACGGTGACCTTCGTGCGGTTGCCGTTCGCCCCGAGCGTGTGCTGGCCCGGGGGCAGGCCGCCCGCGCGGAAGCTGTCACCGTCGTGCAGGTCCTGCAAGCGGACGGTGAGGCTGCGGTCGTTGTAGAGCCACACCCACAGCGGGAGCGACTCGTCATCGCACGCCGAGGGCATGTCGACCGTTCCGGCGACCGCGGACCCCTTCTGCACCACGGTGTCCACCACGCGCCCGTTGCGGCTGCACGGCGCATCCGCGGCGCTGGCCGGGTCGGTGGCGCCGCCGACGAAGGTCGCACCCCAGGTGGCGACGCGCGCCTTGGACTTCGCCTCGGCGTTGACCGGCCAGGGCGAGAGGAGCACCGGCGTGCCGGGGCAGCTGAGCGAGAAGGTGCCGTCGGCGGCGGTACGGCCCACCGCGTAGCGGGTCGGGACGTAGCGGTCGTAGCCCGGTCGGCCCGGGTAGATGTAGAGCCCGGCGGCG
>DASVBQ010000331.1:0-5673 GCA_036375795.1 Actinomycetes bacterium | reverse complement strand
GCGTCGTTCACCAGGTAGCGCGTGGCGAAGTTGTCGGTGCCGTCGACGATCAGGTCGTACGGCCGGAAGATGTCGAAGACGTTGGTCGAGTCCAGTCGCTCCTCGTGCAGGACCACCTCGACGAAGGGGTTGGCCTCCTGGATGGACTCCTTGGCACTGCGCGCCTTGGACTTCCCGATGTCGGACTGGCCGTGGATGATCTGGCGCTGCAGATTGGACTCGTCCACCACGTCGAAGTCGATGATCCCCAGCGTGCCGACACCGGCGGCGGCGAGGTACAGCAAGGCGGGCGAGCCGAGGCCGCCGGCGCCGACCACCAGCACCTTCGCGTTCTTCAGCCGCTTCTGGCCGGTCATGCCGACGTCGGGGATGATCAGGTGGCGCGAGTAGCGGCGCACCTCGTCGACGGTCAGCTCGCTGGCGGGCTCCACGAGAGCTGGCAGTGACACACGTGCCTCCGGGGCATGGCAATTCCTGGACGAACTGAGTCAACCGGTTCCGGGGCAGAGGGATTCCCGGTGCGTCAGCATGTGGACATGGCGCCGGTGGTGGGGATCACGTCCTACGTCGAGCAGGCCCGCTGGGGCGTGTGGGACATGCCGGCCGCCGTACTGCCGTTCCGCTACGTCGAACGGGTCGAGGAAGCCGGGGGCCGGGCGGTGGTGCTGCCGCCGACTGCGGCCGCTGACGGGGCCGTGCTGGATCGGCTGGACGCCGTGGTCTTCGCCGGTGGGGCCGACCTGGACCCGGCGCTCTACGGCGAGGAGCCGCACGACGCCACGACCGCCCTACGGCCGCAGCGGGACGCGGCCGAGGTCCCGCTGATGCGGGCTGCGCTGGACCGCGACCTGCCCACGCTCGGGATCTGCCGGGGCATGCAGCTGCTGGCCGTGGTGCGCGGCGGGTCCCTCGTGCAGCATCTGCCCGAGGCGGTGGGGCACGACGGGCACCGTCCCGCGCCGGGCGTGTACGGCCGGCACGATGTGCGGCTCGAGCCCGGCAGCCGGGCCCACGCGATCCTCGGCGACCGGGTCAGCGTCCCCTCGTACCACCATCAGGGGGTGGCCTCGCCCGGGTCGCTGGCCGTCACCGGCTGGGCCGACGACGGCACGCCGGAGGTCGTCGAGGACGCGTCGCGCCGGTTTGCCCTCGGCGTGCTCTGGCACCCGGAGGCCGGTGACGACCCCCGCCTGTTCGAGGCGCTCGTGCTGGCAGCCGGGGGCGGCTGACGGGTCCGGTGTACGGCCCTCCGCCGGGCACGGTGTTCGACGCGGTTCCGCACGAGGACGTTGTCCGGCCTGCGATCGGCTCGACTCGATTGGCGGGCGCCCCGGTGAGCGCGGGCTCGAACCGAGCCTCGAACGTCGCAACCGGCCGTCGCGCGGGGCACGGCAACGGTCACGTTTTCTTCGACATCGGAGTGGGATCGGACCATGCCCGAGCGCAGGATCCCCTCCGATGTCGCGGATCCGGCGCGGTTTCGCGGATCCCGGGGCCGCACGCCGTCGTCAGACGGCGGCGAGCTCGGCGTCGAGCAGCCGGCGGTAGGGCCCTGGCTGCGTCGTGAGGTCCGCGGCCCGGCCGCGCTGCACCACACGACCCTGGTCGAGCACGAGCACCTCGTCGAGGTCGTCCAGGCCTGCCAGCCGGTGGGTGATGAGCAGGGTGGTGCGGCCACGCGTGGCCGACACCAGGTCACGGGTGAGCGCGTCGGCGGTGGACACGTCGAGGTGCTCCGTCGGCTCGTCGAGCACGAGCACCGGGAAGTCCGCCAGCAGCGCCCGGGCCAGCGCCAGCCGCTGTCGCTCACCACCGGACAGCCGCGACCCGTGCTCGCCGACGAACGTGTCCAGCCCGTCCGGCATCGCATCCACCGTCGCCAGCAGCCCTGCTGAGCGCAGAGCGCCGCGCAGCTCGTCGTCGGTCGCGTCGGGACGGGCCAGCCGGAGGTTCTCCCGCACCGTGGAGTCGAAGACGTGCGCGTCCTGCGCGCAGAGCCCCACGAGACGGCGTACGTCGTCGCCGTCGGCGCTCGCCGCGTCGACGCCGCCCATGAGTACCCGGCCGGCAGAGACGTCGAGGAAGCGCAACAGGACCGCGGCGAGAGTCGACTTTCCGGCGCCACTGGCACCGACCACCGCGACCCGACGGCCAGGAGGCAGCACGAGGTCGACCCCGTCCAGCGCCAGCCGGCCGGACCCGGGCCACTGGGCCGACACCTCGCGGAGCTCGACGGTCACCCGTCCGGCCGGCAGTGCCACCGGGGCCGCCGGCTCCCGCACCGGCTCCCGCGCGGCAAGCACCTCCCCCACGCGGGCCAGCGACCCGCGCACCCGGGCGAGCTGCTGTGCGGCGGCCGGCAGCCCGAGCACGACCTCGAAGACGGCCAGCGGCGTGAGCACGACCACGGCGAGCGCGACGCCGTCGAGGTCGCCGGCACGGACCGCCGGCGAGCCGAGCGCCAGAGCCCCCCACACGGCGGCGCCGCCGGCGACGGTCGCCAGCGCCGCGCCCGCCCCGGCGGCCCGGGCGGACGCGGCCGCGGACGCGGTGAGCCGCTCGTCGATCGCCGCGATGTCGTCGAGCCGAGCCGGCAGCGATCCGTGCACGGCCAGCTCGGGCGCCCCCCGAAGGAGGTCCACGCCGGCCGCGGCCAGCTCCCCGCGCAGGGGCGCGACCCGCTCCTCGCGGCGGCGGGCGAGCCGGGCACCCAGCCACGGGACCAGTAACCCGGCGACGGCCAGGGCGAGCAGCACCACCGCGCCGGCCGCCGGCAGCAGCCAGGTGACCAGCACGACCGCGCCGGCGCCGACGGCGGCGAAGGTGACGTACGGCAGCACCACCCGCAGCCACAGGTCCTGGACGGCGTCCACGTCACCCACCAGCCTGGCCAGCAGGTCACCCGAGCGGAACGCCGGCAGACCGGCCGGCGCCAGGCGTTCCAGCCGCCGGTAGACGAGGACCCGCAGGTCGCGCATCCCGCGCAGCGCCGCGTCGTGCGCGAGCAGCCGCTCGCCGTAACGCAGCACCCCCCGGGCGATGCCGAAGAAGCGCACCGAGACGATCGCGACCATCAGGTAGAGCACCGGCGGGTGCTGGGCCGCTCGGGAGATCAGCCAGGCGGACGTCGCCATCAGCGCGACGGCACTGCCGGCCGCCCCGATGCCGAGCAGGGCCGCGAGCGCCAGCCGATCGCGCGGGATCACGCGGCCTCCTCCACCCGGTGGCCCACGCCGACGACCCGGTCGGCGGCGGCGACCAACGCCGGCCGGTGCGCGACGACCACGACGGTTCGCCCGACGGCGAGCCGGTGGAGCGCGGCCACGACGTGGGCCTCGGTGGCCGCGTCCAGCCCCGCCGTCGGCTCGTCCAGCAACACCAGCGGCGTGTCCCGCAAGAACGCTCGGGCCAGCGCTACCCGCTGCCGTTGGCCGGCCGACAGGCCCGCGCCGCCGGCGCCGAGGACGGTGTCCTGCCCGGCCGCCAGCGCGGGCACGAAGTCGGCGCCGGCCTCGGCCAGGGCGCGGGCGACCGCCGCGTCGGAGGCCTGCGGGTCCGCCAGCCGCACGTTGTCCGCGACGGTCCCCGCGACGAACGCGGGCCGCTGCGGCAGCCAGGTGAGGTGGCGCCACCACGCCTCGCGGTCGAGGTCGGTGAGGTCGACGTCGCCGACGGTGACCCGTCCGGACGACGGCGCGACCAGCCCAGCCAGTACCGCCAGCAACGTCGACTTGCCGGCCCCGCTCGCACCGGTGACCGCCAGCAGCTCGCCCGGCCGTACGTCCATCGAGAAACCGGCAAGCATCGGTGCGGTGGCGTCGTCGTGGCGCACGGTGAGATCCCGGACGGACAGGCGAGTCCCGCGCAGGTCCGGCACGTCAGTGCGTGTGCCCCCGACCGGCGGCGGCGTCTCGAGGACGGCGAACACCCGCTCCGCTGCGGCCAGCCCCTCGGCGCTCGCGTGGTAGTGCACGCCGACCTGGCGCAGCGGCTGGTAGGCCTCCGGCGCGAGGATGAGCACCAGCAGCGCGGTCTGCAGCGACAGCCCGCCCTCCACCAGGCGCAGGCCGACGCCGACCGCGACGAGTGCGACCGACAGCGTCGCGAGCAGCTCGAGCACGAGCGCTGACAGGAAGGCCAGCCGCAGGGTGCCCATCGTCGCGACGCGGTACCGCTCCGTGGTGTCGCCCACGGCCGCTGCCTGGGCCTTGGCCCGGCCGAAGACCTTGAGAGTCGGCAGTCCGGCAACCACGTCGAGGAAGTGCCCGGAGAGCCGCTCGAGCGCGCGCCATTGCCGGTCCATGCGCCGCCGGGCCTGCAGGCCGACCAGGACCATGAAGACGGGGATCAGTGGGAGGGTGAGCACGATGGTGAGCCCGGCGAGCAGGTCGGCCGGCACCACCACGGCGAGCACCGCCCACGGCACCAGGCAGGCCAGGACGAGCTGCGGCAGGTACCGCGAGAAGTAGCCCTCCAGCGCGTCGATCCCGCGGGTGGCCAGCGTCGTCAGCTCGCCGCTGCGCTCCCCCGACAGCCACACCGGGCCGAGCCGGCCGGCGTGCGCGAACAGCTGCCGCCGCAGCTGGGACCGGACCTGCGCCGACGCGTGGTGCGCCGCCGACTCCTGCGCCCAGGCGACGGCGGCCCGTCCCAGCACCACCAGGCCCAGCAGCACCATCGGCGCGCGCAGGTCCTCGAGCGTCGCGCCGCCCAGGTACACGTCGCTGATCGAACGGGCGAGCAGGACCGCCTGCGCGAGCACGAGTCCCGCCGTGAGGACGCCCAGCAGCACGCTCAGGACGACGTAGCGGCGCGCGCTGTGGGCGTACCGCATCAGTCGCGGGTCGAGCGGTCTCACTGCCGGACGCTCTGCCCGTATCCGCGCCGCGGGGCCGGAAGGCCGACCGACGCCGGGATGTGCTCGACGCCGATCCGCTTGCGGAACACCCAGTAGGTCCAGCCCTGGTAGAGGAGCACGATCGGGGTGAACGCGACCGCCACCCAAGTCATGATCTTCAAGGTGTACGAGGACGAGCTCGCGTTCTCGGTGGTCAGGCTGAACGCGCTGTCGGTCGAGGACGGCATGACGTCCGGGTACAGCGAGAGGAAGAGCGTCGCGACCGCCGTCGCCAGCGTCACGGCCATCGCCAGGAACGCCCAGCCCTCCCGGCCGGCCCGGTTCGCCAGCAGCGCTGCGACCAGCGCCACAGCCGCCACAACGGCGGTCACCGCCGAGGCCGCGTCGCCGTGGTCGAGCTGGGTCCACAACAGGAAGCCGGCGGCGACCACGACCGCGACGACTCCGATCCGCGCTGCCAGGGCGTTCGCCCGGGCCCGGACGTCACCGGTGGTCTTCAACGCGAGGAACACCGCGCCGTGCAGCAGGAACAGCGTCAGCGTGACGACGCCGCCGAGCAGCGCGTAGGGGTTGAGCAGGTTGAAGAAGCCGCCCGTGTACTCCCCGTCCGCGTCGATCGGCACACCGCGCACGATGTTGCCGAAGGCCACGCCCCACAGCAGGGCCGGGACGATGCTGCCGGTGATGATGGCGAGGTCCCACCGAGCCCGCCACTTGTCGTCGTCGACCTTCCCGCGGTACTCGAAGGCCACACCACGCACGATCAGCGCCAGCAGGATCAGCAGCAGCGGCAGGTAGAAGCCCGAGAACAGCGT
>DASVBQ010000377.1:0-3845 GCA_036375795.1 Actinomycetes bacterium | reverse complement strand
GGGCCTCGCGACCGCCCGGCGGCTGCATGCCGGGCACCCGCATGCGGACCGGCTGCGGGTCACCTGGGTACACGGCGACGTCCTGGACCACCCACCCGCGCCGCGCAGCTGCGCCGCCGTCGTGGTGGCCTACCTGCATCTGCCGCCGCCCGAGCGTCGCCAGGTCGTACGCGGTGCCGCGAACGGCCTGCAGGTCGGCGGCACCCTGCTCGTGGTCGGGCACGACTCCAGCAACCTGGCCGAGGGCGTCGGTGGTCCGCAGGACCGGGCGGTCCTCTTCACCGCGTCTGACGTCGTGGGTGACCTGGCCGGCATGGACGGCCTCGAGGTGCGCCGGGCCGAGCGGGTCCAGCGCCCGGTGGCGGCCGACGACGGCGAAAGGGTCGCGCTCGACGCCCTCGTCGAGGTGCTCCGGACCGCCTGACCCGGCCGCCCAGGGGTGCGGGAGTGCCCGCCCGGAGTGCCTGGGGTAGACTTGCATTACCCCCCGGGGTATCCACCTATCGACTGGAGTCACTGAATGCGTGAGGTCGACCTCAACAGCTTCGCCGCGGCACAGGCTGGCGGTGCCGTCGTCATCGACGTCCGAGAGCCGATGGAGTACGTGATGGGCCACGTGCCAGGCGCCAAGCTCATCCCCATGGGCCACCTGCCCTCTCAGCTGCCCGAGCTGCCGCAGGACGCCCCGGTCTACCTGATCTGTGCCAGCGGGAACCGCAGCCTGGTCATGGCCGACTTCCTCGTCCGCGCCGGCTACGACGCGTGGTCGGTGGCCGGTGGGACCGGCGCCTGGTCGGCATCCGGCCGCCCGGTCGTCCGAGGGCCTCGCGAGAACGCTGCCTGACGTGGGCCGACCGCTCCGGCGGCGGGCGGCAGCGGTCACCCGGAGGTCGACGGTTCCGACACCCTGACCCGCACCGCGCGGAAGAGCGCCGGCACACCCTGGAGCACCTTCAGCTTCGGGTCCGGCACGTCGAGCACTGGCTCGACCACAAGTGGCCGCAGGGGAGCTAGCCGACGGTCCTCGAGCACCGCCTCGACCGACCGCCGGTCGCCGCCGAGCACGACCGCGTCCAGCCGACCCGACTCGGGCAGCAGCAGGCCGGCCGCGACCTCGGCGGCCGCCGCGAGCGCCAGGCGCACCTGGCCCTCGCGCCGGCGAGCGAAACGCTGCTGGGACCAGCCACCGGCCGCACTGCGGCCGTGCACCTGTCGGGACCCGACCTTCGACGCCACCAGCCGGGAGCCCTCGAACACCCCCGCCGCGAACCCGCCGAGCCGGACCAGCAGGACGCCGACCCGGCGGTCGGCGACCGAGTGGCCCACCAGACCGGCGTACGGCAGATCGGGCTGACGGACCAACGGCGGGAACGGCACGCGGCACTCGGCGACGGCGCCGTCCTCCGCCGTCACGGTCACCGCTGTCTCGTCGGCGACCCACGACGACCGGCCGTGCCGCGTTTCGAAGCGCGCGAGCCACCCCTCGAGGCGGTCCGCGTCGACCGTCACCCATCGTCCGGAGGCATCGGGCACGGAGGCCATGATCCCCGACGGTCCGGAACCCGCTTGCCGACCTCACTACCGTGGACGCCGTGGTCACGACCCGCTCGCTGCTGCTGTTCCTCGCAGCCAGCCTGCCGCTGATCCTCTTCCCGGGGCCGTCGGTGGCGTTCATCCTCGCCACCACCCTACGCAGCGGGCGCCGCCCAGGCCTCGCCGCGACTGCGGGCGTCGAGCTCGGCTACCTCGTGCACGTCATCGGTGCCGTCGTCGGAGTGTCTGCCGTCATCGCCACGACGGCCGCCGCCTTCACCGCCGTGAAGATCGCCGGCGCGTGCTGGCTGCTGTGGCTCGCGTGGCAGGCCTGGCGCGGCAGCGGGCACGAGACCCTCGCCGACATCGGGCCGCGCGACGGTGTGACCGCCGGCACCCGGAGCGCATTCCGCCGAGGTCTGCTGGTCGGTGCCCTCAACCCGAAGACTGCAGTGTTCTACCTGGCCTTCCTGCCGCAGTTCGTGACGCCCGCGGGCGGCCCGGTGTGGGCGCAGCTGCTCACCTTCGGGCTGCTGTTCATCTGCCTGGCCTGGCTCATCGACGCCCAGTGGGCGATTGCCGGCGGCGGGTTGCGCCGCCTCCTGCCGAGGCTGCGGATGCGCGTGGTCGACCGCGTCTCCGGCGTGGTGTACGCCTTGCTCGCCGCAGTGACGCTGAGCGCCCGCCGGCTGACCTCGGCCTGACCGCGGCTGAGCGCACGTGAGCGGGGTCGCATGAGCGGCGCATGGTCGGCTCGGCGAACCAGGACCGAGACCGCCGCCCGGAGCCGTGACGTCCGACCGGCTCAGCGCAATGGCAGGGGCGGTGGCCGTCACGGCGGCCGGGCCGATCGTTTGCCAGGCTGGCCGGCATGCCCGACTACGGACACGACCTGCTGTTCGGCTGCTTCATCCCGCCGGTGGCCGAGCAGTCCGAGACCATCCTGACCCTCGCGAGGATCGCGGACGCAGCGGGTCTCGACCTCGTGACCGTGCAGGACCACCCCTACCAGCCGGCCTTCCTCGACACCTGGACGTTGCTGTCCGTGTTGGCCGCACGGACCTCGCGGGTGCGCCTCGTCCCGAACGTCGCGAACCTGCCGCTGCGGCCGCCCGCACTGATGGCCCGTGCGGCGGCCAGCCTGGACATCCTCAGCGACGGGAGGTTCGAGCTCGGTCTCGGCGCCGGCGCGTTCTGGGACGCGGTCGCGGCCATGGGCGGCCCGCGTCGGACGCCGGGGCAGGCGGTCACCGCGCTGGAGGAGGCCATCGGCATCATCCGCGCCCTGTGGACGCCCGGCCGCACCCCGCGCATCGACGGCGAGCACTACCGGCTGGCCGGGGCCAGGCCCGGTCCCTTCCCGGTCCACGACATCGGCATCTGGCTCGGGGCGTACGGCCCCCGCATGCTCGCCCTCACCGGCCGCACCGCGGAGGGGTGGATCCCCAGCCAGGGGTACGTCGGACCGGACCGGCTGCCGGAGATGAACGCGCGCATCGACGAGGCGGCGGCCGGGGCCGGCCGCGAACCAGGGGAGGTACGTCGCCTCTACAACGTCAACGGCTCGTTCGGCAGCGGCACCGGGTTCCTCGAGGGGACCGTCGACGACTGGGTCGAGCAGCTCACGGCGATGGCGCTGCGGGACGGCATCAGCGGGTTCGTGCTCAGCGTCGACGCCGGGTCCGCCCGCGCGATGCAGCGCTTCGCCGAGGAGGTCGCGCCGGCCGTACGCCTGGCCGTCGAGCACGAGCGGACCTCCGGCTCGTCGGCACCCGGTTCCGCGCCGGACCCGACCGTCGTCGAGGCCGCGGCACCGCAGCCGAGCCCTGAGCCGGAGCGCCTGGCGGTGACCACGACCCCGGCCGGCGCTCGGCGGTGGAGCGACGAGCGAGTGTGGGACGAGGCGACGCGCCCGGAGCCGCTCGCGGAGGACCCGGACGCGACGCACTCGCCGCTGGGCCGCAGGGACGGCCAGGCGCTGGTCCAGATCCACGACCACCTGCGTGCCGAGCTCGCCCAGCTGCGCGACCTGGTCGGCCAGGTGGCCGCGGGCAACCTGGACGCGGGGGACGCGCGGTCGCTGATCAGCACGATGACGATGCGTCAGAACAGCTGGACCATGGGCACGTACTGCGAGACCTACTGCCGGGTCGTCACCGTCCACCACACCGTCGAGGACACCGGCTGGTTCCCGCGGCTGCGCCAGGCCGACCCCGCCCTCGCCCCGATCGTCGACCGGCTCGAGGAGGAGCACGTGGCGATCGCCGGTGTGCTGGAGCGGGTCGACCGGGCACTCGTCGGGCTGGTCGGCC
>DASVBQ010000371.1:0-3464 GCA_036375795.1 Actinomycetes bacterium | reverse complement strand
CGCGTCGGGGGCGACGACGGTCGTGATGTCGCGACCCTCGACCACGATGCCGCCGTCGGCCGCGGCGATCTCGCGCTGGCGGCGGACCAGCTCCTCGCGGACGGCGAGGTTGGTGGCCACCAGGCTGACGACCGCGGAGATCCGGGGCTCGCGGATGGCGTCGGTGACGTCACGGCCGTCGACCCGGACGTCCACCGAGGTCGGCGTCTGCCCCATGTCCAGCGGGAGCGACCGGGCCAGCTCAGCGACGGTCGGCTGGGTGGCCGGGTCGCTCAGGTCGATGCCCCGGTCGAGCGCCCACCAGGTGAGCGCGCGGTACATCGCGCCCGTGTCGAGGTAGCGCAGACCGAGGCGGGCGGCCACGGCTCTGGACACGCTGGACTTGCCGGACCCGGACGGCCCGTCCACGGCGATGACCAGGTGCTCGTCGGGGCGGGGCGTGGACATGCGGGAACCTCAGCAGGGTCGGGGTGGGGACCCCACGAGGTTACGCCCCTGAACCGTGCACCACCCAGCCGAGGCGGGTCAGCGCCTGCGTGACCTCGGTCTCTGCTTCGGGCGCCACCGCCAGCTCGACCAGGCCGACGGGCTGGCCCGGCGAGTGCTCGATGCGCAGGTCCTCGATGTTGATCCCAGCCCCGCCGACGTCGTTGACCAGGCGGGCCAGCTCGCCGGCGCGGTCGGAGACGACGACCGGCACCACGGCGTATGACGTGGAGCGGCCGCCGTGCTTGCCGGGGAGGCGGGAACGTCCGGCGTTGCCGCGGACCAGCACCTCGCGCAGCGCGATGCGCGCCCACTCGGGATCGTCCGACACCTCGTGCAGGGCGTGCACCACCGCGTCGACGTCCTGGCGCAGCTCGGTGAGGACGTGGGCGACCGGTAGCGCGTTGGCGGTGAGGATGTCGACCCACAGGTCCGGGTCGGATGCGGCGACGCGGGTGACGTCGCGGAGTCCCTGGCCGGTCAGGGCGAGAGCCCGGTCGGCACCTTCGGCCAGCCGGGCAGCGACGAGCGACGCGGCCAGCTGCGGCACGTGCGAGACCAGGGCGACGGCAGCGTCGTGCGCCTTCGCCTCCATCTCGACCGGGACGCCGCCGCACAGCCCGACAAGCTGTCGGGCGCGGGTGAGCGACCTCTCGTCGGCGGACCCGGGGACGATGACCCACGGACGGCCCGCGAACAGGTCGGCACGGGCCGCGCCCGGGCCGGACCGCTCCCGGCCCGCCATCGGGTGGGTGCCGACGAAGTGCGGCGTGTCCCCCACGACCGCCGCGACGTCGCGCAGGACCCCGGCCTTGACCCCGGCAGTGTCCATGACGGTCGCTGCGCTGTTGCCCGCGAGCAGGCCGCACACCACCTCCGGCGTCGCCGACGGGGTCACCGCGACGACGGCGAGGTCGACCTGCTCGGCTGCCGGAGTGGCGGTTCCCGCCCCGAGGTCGGCGGCCAGGCGCACGGCCACCGGGTCGCGGTCGGTCAGGTGCACCTGCACGCCCTGACCGCGCAGCGCGAGGGCGACCGAGGTACCGATCAGGCCTGTGCCGACCACCAGGCAGGAGCGGATGTCCCCCTCGGACGTCGTCACTGGGCCAGGTCCCGGCGAAGGGCGGACGCGCCGCGCAGGTAGACGTGCCGGATGTCGGCCTTCGCCAGGTCGGTCTCGGCATGCACCATCACCCGGATCACCCGCGGCATGGCGCCGGACACGTCGAGCTCCTGGGTGCACAGCAGCGGCACGTCGCCGATGCCGAGCTGTCGGGCCGCAAGGGCCGGGAACTCGCTGTGCAGGTCGGGGGTGGCCGTGAACAGCATCGAGATGAGGTCGTCGGTCGTCAGGCCGTTCTGGGTGAGGATCTCGCGGATCAGCTCGTCGACGGAGGCGAGCAGGTGGTCACGGTCGTCGACGTCGAGCTGCACAGCCCCCCGGATCGCGCGCACGGGCACGCCGCCTCACCTCCTCGCGCGGCAACCTATCCCGCCGGTGCTCCGTCGGGCGGGGGCCGCGTCCGCGACACGGGACGGCCGGACGTCGGCAGCCGGACCTAGGCTCTTCCCGGTGCACGTCCCGGACCGCCGAGCGCCCACCGACCGGTTCCCCGCGCCGGTCCTGGTGCTGGTGTCGATCGCCTCGGTCCAGCTCGGCAGCGCGGTGGCCAGGAACGTCTTCGACGTGACCGGCGCCAACGGGGTGACATTGCTCCGGCTTGCGGTGTCGGGCCTGCTGCTGGCCGCCCTCGTACGGCCCACAGTGCACCGCTGGTCGTGGACCCAGCGCAGGGCCGCGGTGCTGCTCGGACTGTCGATGGGCGCGATGAACATCGCGTTCTACTTGTCCATCCGCAGCATCCCGCTCGGCGTGGCGGTGACGGTGGAGTTCGTCGGGCCGCTCGCTCTGGCCCTCGTGCAGACCCGTCGGGCGGTGGACTTTCTCTGGGCGGTGCTGGCCGGGGTCGGTGTCGCGCTGCTCGGTCTCGAGGCCGGTGCCGATCTGCCGCTCGGCGGGCTGGCCCTGGCTCTGGTCGCCGGGGCGTGCTGGGCCGGATACATCCTCGCCAGCGCCCGGGTGGGCCGGCTTGTGCCGGGCATCGACGGCCTGGCCGTCGCTCTCCTGGTCGGCGCGGTGCTGGCGCTGCCATTCGGCGCGTCTGGGGCGGCCAGCGCGTTCACCGACGCGTCCGTTCTTGCCGCCTGTGTCGCCGTCGCCCTGCTGTCATCGGTCATCCCGTACGGCCTGGAGCTGGCCGCCTTGCGCCGCATCCCCACGCGGGTCTTCGGGATCCTGATGAGCCTCGAGCCCGCCGCGGCCGCTCTCGCCGGGCTGGCCGTCCTGGGGCAGAGGTTGGGTCCTCGCGAGCTGGTGGCTCTGGTCCTGGTCAGCCTGGCCAGCCTGGGCGTCACGCTGGGGCGCCGGGAGGGGCAGCCGCCCATCGCCCCACTGGAATGACGCCCGACGCCGCACTACAAGGACGCCCGACGACCCACTGCAAGGACGCCCGGCGCCCCACTGGGGATTCCCGGCGCCCAACTCCCAAGGACGCCCGGCGCCTCACTGGACTGGCTCCCGGCCCCCGCCGGTCGACGCCAAGCGTCCGACCGTGACCCGGTCGTGACCACTCCGCGCCCACGGCGTGACCCGGCTGTGCTCCGCTGCGAAGAGGGGGTGAGCGTGACGGCTGCCGGCGGAACCCGCGACCATCTGTGGCTGCTCGCAGGAGCGCTGCTCATGGGGGTCGTCGCAGCCGCCCTGGCGGTGCTCGAGGGCCGCGACCCGGACCGCTCGGCGTCGTCCTCCGATGCCGCTGCGCGGACGGGCCCCCCGCCCACGACGAAGATGGACCGCGTCCCGTCCGCCGCCCTGCTGCCGAATCTGGTCGTGCTCCCCGCGGAGGAGCTCGGCCTCTCAGGTCGCGACGGCCGGCGGGTGCTGCGCTTCGCGACGGTCCTGACGAACCGCGGCGCGG
>DASVBQ010000359.1:0-10443 GCA_036375795.1 Actinomycetes bacterium | reverse complement strand
CCCGCGGCAGCGGCCGGACATGGCCTTCTCGAGACTCATCCGCTCGGCGTTCGACGGCGAGACCTTCTCGGTGTTCGGTGACGGTGAGCAGACCCGCGACTTCACCTTCGTCGGCGACGTGGTCCGCGCCTTCCGTTCCGCGGCCTACTCCCGGTGGACCGGCGTCGCCAACATCGGCGGCGGGTCGCGGACCTCGATGAACCAGGTGATCAAGACCGTGTCGACGCTGGCCCGGCCGGTCACCGTCGCCTACCACCCCGTGGTCCACGGCGACGTTCGCCACACGGCTGCCGACACCTCGGTCGCGCGCGATGCCTTCGACTACCAGCCGCAGGTGCGGCTCGAGACCGGCCTGCTCCGGATGATCGAGGCCGCACTTCCCGAGCCCACCGCCGCGGCCTCGTGAGGGAGACGACGTGAGCGCGAGGAACGAGATCAGGCGGGCGGAGCGATGACCACGCAGGCGGTCTCGAGCTCAGTGCCGAGCACGGCGTCGGGCTCGGTCTCCGGTTTCCCTCGGCAGGCCCTGCCGGCACCGCGGGTTCCCGAGGGCGCGCAGCCGGCGGTGGCAACGCCGTCGGCTGCGTGGGAGACGCGCGCGAGGAGTGCCCTGTCGTGGCTGGCATCGGTGCCGACACTCGTCGCGCTCGACGTCCTGCTGATGACGGCCGTCGTCGCTGCCCTCGAGGTCCCGGCCCCGGAGGCGGCCGGGCTCCTGCTGGGCACGATCCTGCTGCTCGCGATCGCCCGGCTGTACCGCATCCGGCTGACGTCGTCCGTGCTCGACCTGTTGCCCGCACTCGTGGGGCGTCCACTCGCGGCCGGTGCGGCCGTGGTGGCTGTCGATGTGGTCGTCGGACGACGGCCCGGGGTCGAGATCCTGTGGGCCAGCGCGGCCTTCGCCGTGCTGGCGATCCTCCAACGCCTCGGTGCGTACTCCCTCATCGCCCGGATGCGCCGATCCGGCACCCTGGCACGTCGGACACTCGTGGTCGGCGACGGCGAGCTCGCCGGTCGGCTGGTCGACGTGCTCCTGGACCACCCCGAGTACGGCCTGCAGCCGGTCGGGGTCGTGGACGACAACCCCTGGCCGGATCGCTCCGGGCTGCCTGTGCCTCACCTACGAGGTGAGTCGGAGCTCGCCCGCCTGGTCGACGAACACTGCGTGCACGCCGTCGTGGTCGCGTTCGGGTCGGCGCACGAGTCGTCGGTCGTCGAGGCCCTCCGCTCGTGTGGCCGGCACCCGTGCGAGGTCTACGTCGTGCCCAGGCTGTACGAGCTGCGCGGACCGGGCGCCGGAGCCGACGTGGAGACCGTCTGGGGCATCCCGCTCGTGCGGCTGCCGCGGGCTCCGTTCCGAGCCGGGTCTTGGCAGGCCAAACGCGCGATGGACATCGCGCTGTCCGCGACCGCGACGGCGCTGCTGTCACCGATCCTGCTGCTGTGCGCGCTGCTCGTGCGGCTCGAGTCCGGGCCGGGCGTGCTGTTCCGCCAGGAGCGCATCGGCCTGGACGGGAAGCCCTTCGTACTGCTCAAGTTCCGATCGCTGCGGCCACGGTCCGACGAGGAGTCGGCCCAGCTGTGGTCTGTCGGCAACGACGACCGCATCGGGCCGGTCGGTCGACTCCTCCGCCGCACGTCGCTGGACGAGCTACCGCAGCTGTGGAACATCCTCAGGGGCGACATGAGCCTGGTGGGGCCACGGCCGGAACGGCCGCACTTCGCGCTCGAGTTCGCGGCCCGGTTCCCGCACTACGGGGCCCGACACCGGGTACCCGTCGGGCTGACCGGGTGGTCGCAGGTCGCGGGCCTGCGCGGCGACACGTCCATCGCCGAACGCGCGCGGTTCGACAACTACTACATCGAGAACTGGTCCCTCTGGCTTGACGTCAAGATCATGCTCAGGACCGTCGGTCAGGTGGTCCGATGCGCGGGGCGGTGACGCGGTCGGAGCAGCCCCGCGGCCGTCCGTCCGGCGTCTCTGCAGCCCCCCTCGCCATCCTGGCGTGGAGCACGAGGCCGCTCGAGCTGGTGATGCGCTTCTGCGAGGAGCTTCGACGTGCCGGCGTCTCGTACTGCCACTGGAAGAGCACGGACGCCCTGCACCTGTCCGCGACCGGGGTGAACGACCTCGACCTGCTCGTCGAGCGAGGGCACGCCGGCGCGTTCCTCGAGGTCCTGGCGCGCCTCGGGTTCAAGGAGGCGGTACCGCCGAAGCACCGCCGGAGGCCCGGGGTCCAGCACTACTACGGACTGGACGACCAGACCGGTGTCCTCGTGCACGTGGACGCGCAGTACTCGCTGTGGCTCGGCGACGACACGACCAAGAACGTCCGGCTTCCGATGGAGCGGGCGTACCTCGCGTCGGCGGAACAGGGGCCGCTGTTCGCCGTGCCGGCCTTCGAGTTCGAGCTCGCCGTCCTCATCGTGCGGCTCGCCCTCAAGCGCGGTACGTGGGACGCGGCTGCCTTCGGCATGGCCGGGCTGCAGGACAACGAGCGACGCGAGCTCGAGTACCTCTGGGCGCGGTCCGACCCCGACACCCTCCGCGACGTCGTCGAATCGCACTTGACGATGGTGGGATGGCCGGCCTGGTCGGCGTTCTTCCAGGCCCTGCTGCTTCGGCAGTCGCTGGCGCGCCAGCTGGTGACGGGCCGTCGCGTCGTGTCGTCGCTGCACAGCTGCGCCAGGCGGCGTCCCGCGCTCGACACGGTCGTGCGCTGCCGACGACGCATCTCGTGGGGACTTCGGCACTACGTGCTCCGGAGCAGGAACTCGAAGACCCTGGTCTCGGGTGGCGCGGTGATCGCCGTCATCGGCGGCGACGGAGCCGGGAAGTCCACAGCGGTCGAGGGGCTGTGCGCGTGGCTGGGTGGTCCGCTGCCGGTCCGTCGGGTGCACCTCGGCAAGCCGCCACGGTCGCTCGCGACCGTGCTGGTGAAGGGCTGGATCGTCGTCGCCCGCCGGGTCGGGCTGGTCCGGTCCCCGTGGCTGCCGAACTACCCGACGGGCGACGAGACCCTCGGCCGACCGCCCGGCTACGCCTGGCTGCTCTGGCAGCTGATGACGGCACGGGACCGTCGGCGGCACCATCGACGAGTGCGGCGGCTGGCCGCGCGCGGGCACCTGCTCGTGTGCGACCGGTACCCGCTGCCCCAGCTCACGCTGATGGACGGTTCCCGGACCCGCTGGCTGTCCAGGGCGAGCCTCCCGCCCGTCGCGGCCCGTCTCGCGGCGCTCGAGCAGCGCTGGTACGCCGACATCGGCGAACCGGACGTCACCCTTGTCCTGCGCGTGGACCCGGATGTCGCCGTCGCCCGGAAGGTCGGCGTGGACCCGGCGGAGTTCGTGCGACCACGCGTCGCCGAGGTGTTCGACGCCGACTGGGCCGGCACGGGCGCCGTCGTCCTGGACGCCTGCCAGCCGGCGGCTGAGGTCCTCGCCCAGATGCGGGCCGCCGTGTGGGAACGGCTCTGAGCGGCGGCGAGAGCAGATGAGCCGCGCCCGGCGCCCCCTCGTGGTCGAGCTTGCCGGCATACCCGGTGCCGGGAAGAGCTCCCTCGGCGTCGCGGTCTCCGCCGGCCTGACCGACCGGGGCCTGGTCGTCGCGGGACCTGACCCGTCGGTCGGCCCCGGCACGGGGCGAGTCGGCCGGCTGGCCCGCAAGTCCGCGGCATCCGTGACGGTGGGGCTGCACGCCCCACGGTCGGCGCTGCGCGTCGCGGGCGCGCTGCTCCGGTCCGGTCAGCCAGGTGTCAGGGACCTGGTTGCGCGCATGGTCCAGTGGCAGGTCGCCCAGGACCAGCTGAGGGGTTCCGGCGGGGGCGCCGACGTGCTGCTGGTGGACGAGGGACTGGTCCAGTGCCTGTGGTCCATCGGGCTTCGCGGCGACGTGGAACCTGTGCTCCACGTGCTCCGCGACCTGCCGGGCTGGCGGTCGCCCGACGTCCTGGTCCTGGTGCGCACGGCTCCGGCGGTCGCGGCCGCTCGGCTGACGGGGAGGGTGTCCCAACACAGCCGGACCCAGCGGCTGCCGGCGAAGTCCCAGCTCGCCGAGCTCGAACGGGGAGAGCGGCTGCTGGACCGGCTCGTGGAGTGGTGGGCGAGCACGGCGGGGGACCCGGACTCGGTCCTGGAGGTCACCGGGTCCGGGGCGACGGGCGAGCGGGTCGGCTCCGTCGCACGACGTACGGCCGAAGCAGTCGGTCTCGGCTAGGAGGCACCCGTGGACGACAACGGCACCGCCATCGCCCTCCATGTCTGCACGCGCTACCAGCGTGGCGGCTCCGAGCGGCGCATCCGCGACGTCGTCGCGGCACTTCCGGAACTGCGCCATCACCTCCTGCTCGGCGCCGAGTCGGACGTCGAGCTCGCCCGTGCACAGACATCGGCAGAACGCGTCTCGGTGCTGCCCACGCTGCTCCGGCACGTGTCGGCGAAGCACGACCTGGCGGCTCTCCGCCACCTGCGTCGTGTGCTGCGGCAGGATCGCTACGACGTCGTGGTGACGCACCAGTCGAAGGCCGGTGCGCTGGGCCGGCTCGCCGCGCTCGGTGGTGGACCGCCCGTGGTGCACTCGCTCTCGATGGCCAGCTTCGGTCCGGGCTACTCGCGGGTCGAGAGCACCGTCTTCCGGGCGCTGGAGCGCCTGCTCGCGCACCGGACCGCGGCGTTCTGCGTGGTGGGTGCCGACCTGGCTGCCCGGTTCGAGAAGGTCGGTGTGCCCGGCGGGAAGCTGCACGTCGTCCGTTCTGGTGTCCCGCTGCCCAGCCGGGTCACACCCCGCGAGGAAGCCCGACGTGTGGTGGGAGAGCGGTACGGGATCGCGCCGGAACGCCGGCTGCTGTGCTACGTGGGCAGCCTCGAGGCGCGCAAGAACGTCCTGCTGCTCCCCGAGGTGCTGTCCCAGCTGTGCAGCGGGCTGTCCGCCCCACCGGTGCTGCTCGTCGTGGGGGACGGGCCGCAACGAGCCGCGATCGAGTCCCGGGTCCGCAACCTCGGCGTCGAGGAGCACGTCGTCCTCACCGGACACCTGTCCCGGCCGGAGCTGGTCGGCGACGCCATCCGGTCGGCCGACCTCCTCCTCCTGCTCAGCAACGCGGAAGGTCTGCCCCAGGTGCTGGTCCAGGCCGCCGCACACGGCACGCCGTTCGTGGCCTTCGATGTCGAGGGCGTGCGCGAGGTGCTGTCGCTGGGGGCGGCCGGCACGGCCGTGCCGCTGGGCGACGTGCGCGGGGTGGTCGACGCAGTCACCGCGCAGCTGTCCCGGCCGGACTGGCTCCCGCGGGAGCCCGTCGCGGACCTGACGAGCTGGTCGCCCGACTCGGTGCGGTCGGCCTACCGGGCCGTCTTCCACAACGTGCTGTCGCAGCGTGGTGCGCTGGCGACGTCAGGCCCGGTGCTCACGCCGCGTCCTTGACGAGACCGGCCACGGCCGCCATCGGGCGCTGCCGCGGCCCCCGGAGAACCGCCAGCGCCAGGACGGCCAGGCAGTACGTGGCACAGCCGGCGAACAGCGAGACGACGAGGTGCTGGTCGCCGGTCGCCAGGATCACCGCGGCCATCGGCAGGGCGGCAGCCGCAGGGACGCCGAGCGCGTGCGGCAGCCGGGACTCGCCGACGGCCTGACGCAGGATCAGTCCGTAGAGCACTAGCAGCAGCGACTCGCAGGCGAGCGTGGTGACCGCGGCCCCCAGGTAGGACCACCGGGGGATGGCGTAGAGGTTGAGGCCGACGTTGAGCAAGGCGACGACCGTCACTGCGATCGTGCGGCGGGCCTGTCGGTCCGCGGCGGCGAGAGCCAGGCTGAAGGTGTGCCCGATCATGCGGACCGGGATGACGAGGACCAGCAGCTGGTAGGTCAGGACAGCCTTGTCGAACTTCGGCCCGTACAGCAGGTCGAACGTGCGCGGCGCGAGCAGCAGGCTGGCGACGGTGATCGGGACCGCGATCAACGCGATGGCCCGCAGCGAGGCGTCGCGGAGCCGTCGGAAGTCACGGGGTCGCCCGGGCCAGGCCTTGCTCATTCGCGGGTACAGCGCGTGGTTGATGCTGCGCGCGATGACGTTGAAGTAGAGCACCAGGTTCGTGCCGGCCTGGTACAGGCCGACTGCGACAGGGCCCTTGAACATGCCCAGCAGCACCGTGTCGGCACGCATGTAGGTGAGCGTGAGCGTGTCGTTCACCGCGAACGGCGTGCACCGTCGAAGCGTGCTGCGCAGGAACGTGAGGTCGGAGCGCGGGACGACCGGCGCCCCGAGGCGCCGCCCGACGTACGCCCAGCCCACACCCGCGCCGACCGCCCGCGAAGCGGTGAAGGCGATGAGCGCCTCCCGCGCACCACCGCCGGCGTTCAGGGCGGCCGCGGTGGCGACGAGGAACACAGCCTCCTGCAGCCCCGTGACCAGAGCCTCGAGGTGCATCCGCTCCCAGGCCCAGAACGCGGCGAACTGGACCCGCGCCACCCCGTCCATGGCCATGCCCACTGCGGCGATCTGTACGGCGACGACGGTCTCCGGCTGCGCGCTGACGACGACCGAGCCCCCCACCAGCAGGGCCGCGAAGAGTCCCCCGGCGAGCAGGGCGATCAGCGTCCCCGCCTCGATCCACTTCCGCCCCTCGTCGGGGCGGCGCGCCACCTCCCGAGCGAGCAGGGGTGGGACTCCGTAGTAGAACGGCAGCATCGCCGTCAGCATCAGCGCGAACTGGAAGACGCCCAGCGACCGCGGGCCGCCAGTTCGGGCGACCAGCACGACCACGCCGAGGCCGGCGATGGCCCGGGCCGCGAACGAGGCCATCTGCCAGACGGAGTTGGCGGCGACCCGCCTCGCCGGTGAGCCGACGACCGGGCCGCGCTCGGTCGTCGGGCTACCAGACATGCGACTGCGACCGCGCCCTCCGGCGACGGCTTCGCGGATAGGTGGAGACCGTCGGACCGACATCGACGCGGCGGTGCTTGCTGGCCCGTCCGAACATGTGCAGGGCCGCGATGACCGCAAGCAGAGTCCACAGGTGTCGGTAGTGCAGGACCTCGTGCGTGAGTCCGGTGATCAGGAACGTGAGCATGGCGCCGGTGAGGGCCGCGGGGTTGGGGACTGCCGCCGCGAAGGCAGGCGACAGCCGGTGGATGCCGGCTGCCCGGACGGCGACCGTCGCGATCAGCACGACGAGGGCCACGACACCGAGCGGTCCGCGCTCCACGAGCGTTGCCAGGTAGTCGTTGTGCGACTCCTTCGCGGTCTGCACCGGCTCGCGGTCCAGGGCGCTGCGGGTGCCGGCCGGCCCGAGCCCGATGAGGGACTGGCTCTGGTACAGCGTGAACTGGTCCGCGAACAGGTCCTGGCGGGCGGCGGCGCTCCGCGAGCTTCGGCCGACCGAGTACTTGACCAGCGGGCTGTCACTCGACTGGATCGCCGTGGTCACCGGTTCCTTCGCGACAGTCCACGTCACGGCTCCGGTGACCCCGATGCAGAGCACCAGCACAGAGGCGGTCAGCACGTCGGTGCGTCTCCGAAGCTTCACGAAGGCAACGAAGAGGAGGGCTATCGGCAGGGAGAGCAGGGCGGTGTTGGAGCCGGCGAAGAGCATCGCCGCGCCGAGCACCGCGTAGACGCCTGCGCGCGCGACCGGTCGCCTGGGGTAGCCGGCCGCACTGACCACCAGGATCGAGAGCATGAAGTAGTTGCCGGTCATGTTCGGGTGGTCGAAGAGCAGCCGTGCCCTGCCTCCTTCCGAGCTCGGCATCCCCGCCCAGGTGGGGTGCCCGCTCAGCACAGCCGCGACCAGGAAGCCGGCCCACGCCGTGGCGGCCACGCACCACGCCCGCAGGACCGTTGCAAGGGTCTCGGCGGTGCGGCACAGGTTCGCGACGGCGGCGCACCAGGCGAGGAGGAACACCTCCTGCGTCACCGCGGTGGCACCCGCCCGAGGGGCATGGCTGAGCAGCGCCGCGGTCGCGCCGGCCAGCACGAGGCAGGCCATCGGCACGACGTACGGCAGGTGCAGGCGTGCCCGGGAGATGCCCGACCACACCAGCACCAACCCGATCCCCGCGACCATCACGACGTCGACCGGTGCGCTGTTGAACGGCCCCTTGGGATTGAGGAAGGGCAGCAGCGCGACGCCTACGACGAGTGCGGCCAGGGGCGTGCCGACAGGGTTGGCGCCCATCGTCGGCGCGCCGCTCGACGGCGAAGTCGGTGACGGCAGGGTCTGCGTTAGCCCGGACATGGCCGTGCCCGTCAGGGCACCGCGACCGCGGAGGCTGTGGGCTCCATCTCGGCCGGCAGCGGCACGGGGTCCTGGCGTCGGATGACCGCCCGACCACGCTGCCACCACGCGGGGCGCTTGTACGCGACGACACCCAGCAGCGGCCATCCGGTGACGGCCCGGTGCGGCTCGAGGGCCGCCAGGTCGCTGCGCCGCAGGTGGGTGGGTGCGACGACCACGATGCCGGTGGAGCCCCCGCTCTCTCCCAGCCGGAACAGGCCGGCCTGTCGCTGCCGGTCCTCGACGGTGACCATGGCGACCTCGGGGAACGGGTCTACCGGACCGTCGAGCTCCTCCGACAGCTCCGACAACGGGTCGGCATCCGTGCGCAGCCAGCTCGCGAGCCGGTGCAGGTCCACCGACGGGCCGAGGGCGACCAGCCGCGCGGTCTCCACGCCGGCGTCGTTCGCCGCAAGCCGCAGGAACTGAGGCAGCCATGGGTCGCGCAGCTCGGAGTCGCGCTCGGGTGGTCGTGGCAGGTTGCCCAGAACCGGCACGCCGAGCGTCCGGGACAGTGCCTCGGGGCTCACGATGGTCGGGTTCAGCGACTCGAGGAGGGTTGCCACGCCGAGACCGAGCACCAGCCCCAGCAGGCCGCCGATGGCCATCCGGGCCAGCAGGCCGGACGACTCGGGTGCCTCGGGGGCGGTCGCCGGGTCGATGACCGTCGGCTCGGGCGTCGCCGCGAGCGCCTCGATCAGGCGCTGGCGCTCGGCCTCGAGGTCGGTGCGCTGCCGCAGCGCCGCGTCGTGCCGAAGCTGCAGGGCACCCACCCTCACCACGAGCGGTCCAGTGACGTTCTCCGCGTCGCTCACCTGCTGGGCGATCTCGGTGATCTGCCGGTTGACCTCGTGGATCTGTTTCGTCACCTCGTCGAGGAGCCGCGTCGACTCGCCGGTGATCACCTCGCGACGTAGCGCCACGAGCCCGTCGGTCAGCGCGTTCGCGACCTCGGCGGCGACGGCCGGGTCGGTGTCCGAGACCGAGAGCTCCAGGACACCCGAGGTTCCGATCGGCTCGATCCGCACCTGCTGCTCCGCGACCAGGTGCGGATCACGGTCGGCGTTTGCGACCTTCAGCGCTTCGGCGATGTGGCCACGGCTGGTGACGATGCCCATGGCCGTGTCCGAGAGCGAGTTGGCCTGGTCGGCGTTGATCGTGTCGGGGCCGCCGATCATCAGCCTGACGTCGGCGGTGTACGTCTGATCAGTGCCGACGTGCAGAGCGACCGGAAGCAGGAGGCCGGCCAGGAAGAATGCCACCACCACCCACAGGTGATGCCTGAGTCGCTGAGCTGCTTCGAAAGGTTCCACCGGTCAACCGTTCTGTCGCTGGTATACGAGGTGCAGTACAGGCGGCGCGCCGCCCTCGACCGGGTCGGCGGTCCGGGTCCCCGTGCCGCCGATGACGGGGGCAACCGCGTTGCCGCTGGTCCATCCCGGCCGCCCGACGATCTCCCGCACGATCGTGGCCGGGTCCTCCGTGCCCTGCGGGGCGCTGCTGAGTCCTGCTGTGGTCCCATGGCGGAGGGGTCCAGCCGACGCTGGCGCCCTTCGGGGTTCCGGAGCGGCGACGCCGCGCGCGAGACGAGCGCATCCCGCGACGTCCCCGATGCGGGAGATCCCCACCACCGCCGCGCCGGTCCGGCCGGGCGCGGTGCCGGCGGCCAGCAGCTCCGCGGAGCCGGGGGAGTAGCCGACGCCGGTCACGGCGGTCAGGCCGAGGTCCCCAGCGTACGTCTCCGCGACCATCCGGAGCGCGCCGGCGCTGGCCGGTTCGTCACCGGCGGCCGCCAGCCCCACCGGCACGAGGGCAGGTCGGAGCGTCACTGTGGCAGAGAGCCCCACCAGCCATCGTCGTGCCATGTGCCGCGACCCCCAGGCAATCGGGGCCACCCAGCCTGCATCGAGCACGGCGACGAGGGGTGGCCCTGCAAACCAAGCCTGCGTCAACCGGCGCAGGCGCCACGACCCGTCATGGGGTGAGGACGCCTACGCCGGCTGCATGAGGCGTTCGGGCCGTCCGACCAGGGTTTAGCGGCAGCCTGGCCGTTGGGACTTCCCACACTGCTTCCTCGTGGGGCTCGGGCTGCTAGTCGTCGTGGTCGTCGGAGTCGTCGGAGTCGTCGTGGTCGTCGGAGTCGTCGTGGTCGTCGGAGTCGTCGTGGTCGTCGGA
>DASVBQ010000335.1:0-16773 GCA_036375795.1 Actinomycetes bacterium | reverse complement strand
GGTGACGTCAGCCGACACCGAGTAAACGGCACCAAGCCATCGGCATGTCCTTGCTCGGTCGCGGTCAGTTCCCACGCCCGGGAGGGCGGGCGAGCAGCCCGGGTCGACGTACCGCTGTCCGAGGCATTGGAGCGGGTCCTGAAGGACGCTCCGGGAGCCGTCCCGTTCGCCTGCTGAGCTGCACCGGTAACCCAAGCGTCGTCCGCATTCGGCGCGCCTCGGTCGTGACCGCACGATGACTGTCGCTGGAGTCGTGCGCCAGGGCGGCGCCATGGCTTGCGGGTCGCCGCCTGCTGGGACCTACGGTGGGTTCATGTATCTGGAGAACCTCGTCATCGACGCCGTCGAGCCGCAGCGGCTGGGCCGGTTCTGGGAGGCGGTGGTCGGCGGCGAGCGGCTGACCGACGAACCTGATGCCTTCGAGACGCGGCTCACCATCGAGGGCGGACCGGTGCTCGACCTGTGCTTCCAGCGCGTATCCGAGCCGCCATTCGAGCGGCCGAGACTCCATCTGGACCTCTCGGGCGGGGCCCACCAGGCCGAAGAGGTCGATCGGCTGCTCGGGTTGGGCGCACGACACCTCGACATCGGTCAGCGCGATGTGCCCTGGGTGGTGCTCGCCGACCCGGAGGGCAATCCCTGCTGCGTCATGGAGGATCGAGCGTCATACGCCGACACCGGCCCCCTCGCGGCCCTCCCGCTCGACTCTGCCGACCCGGACAGGGACGCGGAGTTCTGGTCCTGGCTGACCGGCTGGACCGATGCGGCCGGCGGCGCGCTCCGGTCCCTGCGCCACCCGTCGCTGCGGGGTCCCCTCCTTGAGCTGTGCCCTGAGCCAGTCCGAAAGGGCGCGACCAAGAACCGGCTGCACCTCGACATCCGGCTTGAGACTGGAGACGATCCCGACGGCGTCGAGGCAAGCATCGCCGAGCGCGGCGGCGACAAGCTCCACCCGGAGTGGGGCGAGCTGCCGTGGCGTTCCTACACAGACCCGTCAGGCAACGAGTTTTGCGTGCTGCCAGCGCGGCCGTGAGGAAGGTAGGCACTTGCTCCGTACGTCGGCTGTGGCGCTCGCACAGCCGATGGAACGGCTGAGCCACAACCCGCCCGGATCTGCCGCAGATAGCGTGCGACGCCGCGGCGGTCCGCTCACCCGGGACACTCGCCAACGCCCAGTCGGCTATTTCGCCAAGGCGCTGCGCTGCCTCGGCATTCCTCTTGTGTCTCCGGGAAGTGTCCTGACGTTCGCCGACTCCCTCTAGCACGCGTAGATCAGTCTCTCCGTCTCCGCGCTGCAGGTTGTACGTCGCTCCGAGCGCGCTGCTCCCGTCGCAGCTCAGCGCGATCCGATCTCCGCCTGACTTTCTGATCACTCTGGCGCGCCACCGAGCAGCCGCCGAGATGCCGGTGTTGCCCATCGGCTTGGTCGACTTGCTTCGGTATGGCCCGGACTTCGCTGACGTGCGCCAGCAGGACCACCCCGGAGCCCCGCATCGTGAAGCGACGAAGACCGTCGAAGAAGGCGCCGACCGCGAGGCATGGCTGACGACGGGGAGCTCGTCGTGGACGGCTCGCACGATCGCCAGGACGGCGGCGAGGCTCGTCGGATGACGAGACCTCGCCGCCGCGTGACCTGGTCGTTCTCTTGGTCGGTCGTGTTCGACGTGGTGGGGCGGCTCAGCGCCGCGACGCGACGCTGTGGCTGTGGGCCGGTGCGGCGTGGGCGTGCTCCCCGGGCGCGTCGAGGGCGGAGCCGTCCTGCATGTCGTGGAGCGGGGCGTGCCCGACGCCGTGGTGGCCGTCGTGCTCGAGCGCGGGGTGCGCTCCGTGGTCGCCTCCGTGGTGGCCCGCGGCCGGGGCGGTCTCTGCCGTGCGGTCGAGCAGCGCCCAGGTGATCACCGCCACGACGAGGCCGCTGGTCGTGAGGAGTCCGCCGACCCAGTTCACCGAGGAGAGGCCGTGGCCTCCGTCGATCGCCGCCCCGCCCAGGGTGATGCCGAGGGCGCTGCCCAGGGTGAACGCAGAGATGTTCGCTGCGGACGCGACATCCGGCGCGTGGCCAGCCGCGTTCATGACCCGCAGCTGCAGCGGCGCGACCACCGCGAAGCTCGCCACGCCGAACACGAACATTCCCACGGCGGCGGTCCACTCGGTGCGGATCGCCAGGGTCATGGCGAACAGCGCCAGCGCGAGCACGGCCAGCGTGCCCAGCACCGTCGGCATGACTGCCCGGTCGGCCAGCCGGCCACCCAGAGCGTTGCCGGCGAACAGCCCGGCACCGAACAGCAGCAGCATCGGCGTGACCCACACGTCGCCGAAGCCGGAGACCTCGGTGAGCTGCGGCGCGATGTACACGTAGGTGGTGAACACCCCGCCGTAGCCGAGCAGCGTCGTGAGCAGCGCACCCCACACGGCGGGCCGCGCCAGCGCGGCGACCTGGTCTCGCAGCGCCGGCCCCTGGCCGCCACCTCCGAGGTGGGCCAGGGCGTGCGCGTCGAGGCCGTCGAACTCCTCGCGGCCCGAGGCGCGGTCGGGCGCGTGCTCCGCGCCGTGCCCGTGCTGGGCGTGGGTTTCGCTGCCTTCGGTGGCCGCGCGCGGCAGTGACGCGAGCAGGCCGAGCAGCGCCACGCCACCGAACACGACGAGCGTCCAGAACGTGAAGCGCCAGCCCAGGGCCTGCCCCACCGCCGCCCCCAGCGGAGCGCCGAGCACGGTCGACGCGGTCAGGCCGGAGAAGACGAGCGCCACGGCGCGGCCCTTGCGCTGCGCGTCGACGAGCTCGGCGGCGAACACTGCGGCGATGCCGAGGAACGCCCCGTGTGCGGTGGCCGAGATGACTCGCCCGGCCATGATGACCTCGTAGTTCGGCCCCAGCGCCGAGACGACGTTCCCCACCAGGAACACGAGCGTGGTCGCCAGCAGCATGGACCGTCGGCCGAACCGGGTGCCGAGCGCGGTGAAGACCGGCGCGCCGACCGCCACGCCGAGCGCGTACACGCTCTCCAGCGCGCCGACGGCGCCGTAGGACACGTCCAGGGCCTCGGCGATCTCTCGCACGACACCCGCGACGATGAACTCGTCGGCGCCCATCGCGAACGCGCCGACCACCATCGCCCAGATCGCGAGGGGCATCTTTCGCATGACTGACCTCCTGCCGTAAGCGGAGGCCGGCCATCGCCGGCTCCGCGAGTCCTGGCTGGAGGTTGCGGGAGCCCCCTGTCCGGCGCCTGTCCGGAGTCTGTTCACACGGGGCGGACCGCCGGAGGGTCGCCTGGTTCCGTTCGACTTCCTCGGGCGGTGCCGCGGCTACTGCCGGTACGACAGGCTGATCATCATCCCGGTTTCGGCGTGGTAGATGTTGTGGCAGTGGGTCATCCACTGGCCCGGGTTCGTCGCGTCGAGTTCGACCAAGACCCGCTCCATGGGCCGCACGATGACGGTGTCCTTGCGGGCGCCGCCGTTGGCCACGGCGAAGGTGTGCCCGTGCACGTGCATCGGGTGGAACATCATCGAGGCGTTGGCGAACCGCAGCTGCACCCGCTCGCCCTGCTCGACCTCGAGCGGCTCGCCGTCGGGGAACGTCTTGCCGTTGATGGTCCACCGATAGGGCATCATCGAGCCGCCCAGCACCAGGTCGTGGGCACGGTCGACACGGCGGCGGTCCAGGCGCACGTCGTCCTCTGCGGTCAGGTCGTTGCCTAGCAGCGTCTGCCGGTTCAGCTCGGTTGGCCGGACCGCCGCGGCCGGTGCCCGGCCGGGGCCGGTACGCACGATCGCCAGCGCCTGACCGGTCTTCCCCTCCGGGACGGCGACCAGCGGAAAGGCGCCGTCGCCCAGGGTGACCTGGACGTCGTACCGCTCACCCATCCCGACCAGCAGGGCATCGCTGGTAGCCGGGACGACCGGGAAGCCGTCGCTGTGGGTGACGGTGAGCCGGTGCCCGCCGAGCGCTACCCGGAACGCGGTGTCCGACCCGGCGTTGACGATCCGGATCCTCGCCTTGTGGCCGGGCCTGGCGGCCAGGGTCCGCGGTGCCGCGGCCACCCGCCCGTTGAGCAGGTAGTGCGGGTAGGCGACGTCGCCGGCGCCGCCGAGCAGCGGCGAGGTCATGGCCCCGCCCATGGCGCCCATGCCGCCGTGGTCCATGCCGCCCATTCCCGAGCCGTCCGAGGAGCCGTGGTCCATGCCGCCCATGTCGTGCCCGGACATCGACCCGCCGCCGGCCGAGCCGGCCAGTGCCTGCAGCACGTCGTCCGGGGTGCGCCCGGTCCCGTCGACCCAGTCGTCGAGCACGACGGTCCACTCGACGTCGTAGCCGCCGGGCTCGTCGGGGTCGTCGACGAGCAGAACGCCGTACAGCCCGCGGTCGAGCTGGACCCCGGAGTGCGGATGGTAGAAGTACGTGCCCGGGTCCGGCGCGGTGAACTCGTAGGTGAACCGGTCCCCGGCCCCGATCGGGGCCTGGGTCACTCCCGGGACACCGTCCATGTCGTTGCGCAGCGCAACCCCGTGCCAGTGCACGCTGGTGGCGGCCGGCAGGTTGTTGTCGACGGTGACCCGCAGCAGGTCGCCGGCGCGGGCGCGCAGCAGCGGCCCGGGGGCCGAGTCCCCGTATGCCCAGGTGTCGACCACGGGCCCGCCGAGGTCTAGCGTCACCGGCCGCGGGCTCAGCCGGGCGGTCATCACCTGCTGCCCCGGGCGGCGGCGGGCAGCTTCGACGCGGCGGACGGCGGCGGAGCCGACCGGGACCGTGTCACCGCCCGGGGCGCACGCTCCGAGGGTTGCCACACCGAGGGTTCCGAGAGCGCCGGCCAGCAGCTGGCGGCGGGACAGGTCCGGCACGAGCGGTCGAGTCCTTCCATCGTCGAGGGTCAGGGCGAGACACGGCGGGCAGGCCTGCCGCCGCTGACATCATCGACGCGGCGGCGCCGGCCACCACGCCTCGGCGGTCGTTCTTCAGCGAATCTTCATCGAGCCGGGCCGCGCCTGGACTTGAGCAGCTCCCGCCGCGCGGTGTACTCCTCGGCCTCTATCTCACCGCGGGCGAACCGCTCGTCCAGCAGCCGCAGCGGGTCCACCTCGGTGCCGTGCAGCCGGGGGTCGTCAGTCGTCAGTCATCTCCTTCCTCCTCCACCGTGGACCACCTACGGGAGAGCGCCAGGCAGGGGACGTTCGCCCCGACACACGGACGGACGTCGGTCAGGTGTCCAGGTGCCTGCGCACCTCGGTCATCAGGTCGGCTGGGGACAGCCACATCGAGGGGTACTCGCCGTACCAGCGCTGGATCCCGGCGGCGTCGATCAAGACAAAGCTGTGGCCGGGCAGGCCCGCGTGCATGCCCTTGCCGAGGGTCCCGTACGCCTGGGACACCGTGCCGTCGTCGAGCAGGAACGGTGTCCTCACGCCGTTCGCCGCCATGTCCTTCATGATCTGCTCCCGGCTGTTCATCACGATGGGCAGCACCACCAGGTCCGACTTCTTGAACTGGCTGCTCCGCTCGATCTCTGCCATCTGAACCAGGCAGGACTGGCATCCGGCCCCCTCGGAGAAGTACAGGAGCACGTTCTGTCCGCGCAGGTCGGCCAGGTGCACCTCTCGACCGACCGTGTCGGTCAAGTTGAAATCAGGTGCCGGACGGGCGGCAGAGGACGACTCGGGCCGGGAGGTCAGCATCATGACCGAGATCCCGAAGGCAAGGACAACGACGGCGACCGTCCAGGCGGCGAAGCGCACCTGGCGCCGGCGCCGCTCCCGCACCGCCTGAGCGCGGCGGATCTCGCTCAGGTGCTCGCGGCGGACCTGCTCGGCGCGGCGGGCGGCCTTCGTGGTCATGGCGTGCCCCTCACAGGCTGGTCTTGTCGGTCGGTCCGGCGTGCTGGTCGCCGTGGCAGGACGGTGCTGGCTCGGGCCCGGGGGCCGGCCGGTGGCGGTCACGCAGGGTTGCGTAGGCGAAGACCCCGCCGAGACCGAGAACGACCAGGCCGAGCAGCGGCTCCGGAACCGGCTCGGTCCACGTCTCGAACCGGGCGAACACCCGGGACAGGCCCCGGCCGACCGCGACCTGGAAGCCCGGCCCGCTGGTCATCTGGCTGGTCGTGGCCAGATACATGACGAAGCCACCCATCACCGTGAACGCGACCGCGACCGCGACGTTGACCGTGTTGGTGACGAGGGTGCGGCCGGCGAGTTGCAGGCGCACCGGACGCGCCTGCAGGAACCGGCGCTCGCCCAGTCGCAAGCGGTCCCAGAGCAGGGCCATGACGAACAGCGGGAAGACCATGCCGAAGGTGTAGGCGAGGCCGAGCAACAGCCCGCCGACGGCCGAGCCGGACAGTGCCGAGAGGGTCATCACACCCGCCAGCACCGGAGCGCAGCAGCTGCTGGCGATGCCGGAGAACACGCCGAGGGCGAAGAAGCTGCCCGAGTCCCCGCGCGCTGTGTCTGGCGAGCGCAGGAAGGAGGGCAGGCTCACCATCCGGCCGGACAGGCTGAACGCCGCGAGGGCGAGCATCAGCGCGCCACCGGCGTAATAGAGCGGCTGGTGGTAGTTCGCGATGGTCGAAGCGACCAGGCTCATGCCCAGCGTGATCGGGACGAGCACCAACGCCAGGCCGGCCCCGAAGACGAACGTCAGCGGCAGCAGGCGCCATCGCCGGTTCTTGACGGCGACGGCCAGGTAGGACGGCGCGAGGAACACGATGCAGCACGGCGCGAACAGCGCGACGCCTCCGGCGAAGAAAGCGGCCAGGACCGATCCGGTGGTCAGCAGGTTGTTCACGTCAACCGGCTCGCTCAGCGTCGCCGGCCGTCCCGCTCGGCCCAGTGGCGAGACGCAGACCGAGCACCTTGACCAGCTTCCGGCGGGACAGCCGGCCGAAGCCGAAGAAGGCACCGTCCACGAGCACCAGCGGGCTCATCGGTGACCGATGGGTCCGGACCAGCGCCTGGCCACGGTCGGAGCGGATGTCGACAAGGTCCAGCACGATCGGGAGCGACCTGCTCAGCTCGGCGAGCACGGACTCCGCGTCCTCGCAGAGGTGACAGGCCGGGGAGTGCACGACCGTCACGACCACGGCAAGCCCGGTCCGCGGTTCGGAACGGCCCCCGCGCTGCTGCCCATGCTTTCCCTCCCGGTCGGCGGCGGCCCGGACTGGGCCCCATGCTCACGATCGGGGTGTCGTGCCGGAGAACTGGCAGCGGTTCTGTGAAGGTTCGCTGAAGCCGCCAGTCAGCCATGCCGAGGCTCGGCGTAACCGTGCTGACCTGGTGAGACTGGGGCCAAGAACGAGCCTTGCGCGAGAGGGGTGGCCGCCACGTCAGTCAACCGGCGAGTCCTCGTCGTCGACGACGAGGAGCCATTGGCAAGGGTTGTCGCCAGTTACCTCGAGCGGGACGGGTTCGAGGTCGCCCTGGCCTACGACGGTCAGACCGCGCTCGACCTGGCCCGCCAGGTCGACCCCGACGTCGTGGTGCTCGACCTGGGGCTGCCCGTCCTCGACGGGGTCGAGGTCTGCCGCATGCTGCGGACATTCTCCGACTGCTACGTGGTCATGCTGACTGCGCGCAGCGACGAGGTCGACAAGCTGATCGGCCTCTCGGTGGGCGCGGACGACTACATGACGAAGCCGTTCAGCCCGCGGGAGCTCCTGGCCCGGGTACACGTGATGTTGCGCCGCCCACGCGCCAGGCCGACAGCCGCGACGCCGGCGGCCGAGGTACCGCCTCGCGTGTTCGGCCCGCTCGCCATCGACATCGCCGGCCGCGAGGTGCACCTCGCCGGCGACCCGGTGGCGTTGACCCGGACGGAGTTCGACGTTCTGGCCGCCCTGTCGGCTCGACCAAAGCTGGCCTTCAGCCGGCGCCAGCTCATCGAGACGGTCTGGGGCGAGACCTGGGTGGGCGATGAGCACCTGGTCGACGTGCACGTCGGCCACCTGCGCCGCAAGCTCGGCGACGACCCTGCCGCCCCACGGTTCGTCAAGACGGTACGCGGGGTCGGTTACCGGATGGGGGACGGCTCGTGACCGTCACCACGGGCCGCGGGCAGGCGAGTCCTCGCAGTGGGGGGCTCGCCGCGCGGCTGCTCGCGACCCAGGTTCTCGTCCTGCTCGTCGGGGTGTTGACCGCATGGATCGTCACCGCGGCGATCGGGCCGACCCTCTTCCACGACCACCTGCGGCGGGCGGGCATGACCGCATCGCCCACTGAGGTCCAGCACGCCGAGGAAGCGTTCCGATCCGCCAACCTGATCACGCTGTCCCTCGCCCTGCTCGCGGCGCTGACCGCCGCGCTCGCGGTGAGCGTGTACGTGACCAACCGCGTCGGCCGGTCAGTCGCAGCTGTCGCGTCGGCCGCGACCGACGTCGCCGGCGGTCATTACGACGCCCGGGTCCCCCGCCCCGGGCTGGGCGCGGAGTTCGACGAGCTGGCGAGCGCGTTCAACGCCATGGCCGGCCGACTCGGGTCCGTCGAGCAGACCAGGCGCCGGCTGCTGGCCGACCTGGCGCACGAGATGCGTACGCCGGTATCGACCCTCGACGCCTATCTGGAGGGGCTCGAGGACGGGGTCACTTCGCTGGACACCGAGACGGCGGCCGTGCTGCGCGCCCAGACGAGACGACTTGCCCGGTTGGCGGAGGACGTCAGCGCCGTCTCGCGGTTGGAGGAGCAGCAGACGAGACTCCGCATCACGCCGGTCGCACCGGAAGAGCTCGTCGGCGCAGCCGTTGCCGCCTTCGCCGACCGGTACGCGGCCAAGCGTGTCGAGCTCACCAGGGTCCTTGCGGGCGGTCTGCCGGACGTCCGTGTGGACACCGAGAGGATCGGGCAGGCACTGGGGAACCTCCTCGACAACGCGTTGCGACACACCGACCCAGGAGGGACCGTCACGATCACCGGACGTCGCGCCGGACGCGACGTGGAGCTGGCGATCACGGACACGGGTGAGGGCATCCCCGTCGAGCACTTGCCGCACCTGTTCGAACGGTTCTATCGGGTCGACGCAGCGCGTGACCGCTCGCATGGTGGCTCCGGCATCGGACTCGCCATCGCCAAAGCCCTCGTCGAAGCCCATGGCGGACGCATCACCGCCGCGAGCCCGGGACCCGGCAAAGGCTCGACCTTCACGATCCGACTGCCGTCGGTGGCCTGAAACGCCGGCCTGCCGGTCGGTGCCGGCGGCACCGGTTGGGGCTGTCCCTTCGAGCCTTCCGCGCGCAGAATTGGACTGGGTCCGCGCCCAGGGAGGCGCCATGGCGGGCTGCCGTTCAGGTCTGCGCACGCGAGTGGCTCGATCGCTGTGCACGACATGCGCAGTGTTGCTGACCCTTCTCGTGGTCGGCACCGGAACGGCGCGGGCGCACGAGGGTGAGGAGACGGCCGAGGCGAGCGAATCCGTGCGTCAGGCGATCGCCCTGATCGTCAACGAGCCGGACGACATGGACATGATCGCCGACAAGGTCGCGGACGCTCTCGAGGCCGAGGACACCACCGGAGTGGACCTCGAGCTGGTCACGGACGCCCAGGCCGCCCTGGACCTCGACCAGATGATGCGAGCCCGAACGCTCCTCGAGCGGGCCATCGGCGCGCGGTCCGACCTGGCCGGGACCGACGTACGGCCCATCCTGCAGGTCCCGCCGGGCGAGTCGACGGTGCCGTTGGCCGTGGGTTCGGAGACGGGGACCAACGTCGTGACCGACGAGCTTCCCGGCCGTGGTTCCCTCACCGGGGCAGACATCGCCCTGCTGGGACTGGCCGCTGGCCTGGCGGTCACTGGCGTGCTGCTGAGCGTCCGGTTCCGCCCGCCGGACAGCGTCCGGGAGCTGCGGCGCCGGGCCAGGTTTGCAGGAGGGTCGTGACAGGCATGGCGACGACTGCAGACCGCGGGGGCGTGCCGGCCGGCGAAGGCACCCAGGTCGGGCGGGGGCGCCGGGCCGTCGCCGCTGTAGACGAGCGACTCGGGCTGGACGCGCTGCGCTACCCGGTCCCAGAGCACGCCAACAACCTTGCGTGGAGCCTCGGCGGCCTGACCGCCGTGTCACTGGCCGTGCTGATCGTCACGGGTGTGCTGCTGTCGCAGTTCTACAGCCCGACGCCGGAGGTAGCGAACGCCAGCGTGCGCTACATCGTCGAGGACATCTTCCTCGGACGGTTCATCCGCAGCCTGCACTTCTGGACGGCCCAGGCGATGTACGTCCTTGCGGCCCTGCACCTGGTCCGGGTGTTCTTCCACGGCTCGTACAAGCGCCCGCGAGAGGCGAACTGGCTGATCGGCGTGTCCATGTTCGGGCTGACCAGTCTCGCGATCTTCACCGGCACGGCCCTGAAGTGGGACCAGGAGGCCTACGAGGCGTTGGCACACAACCTCGAGGTCGCCGACCTGTTCGGCGGCGCCGGGCTCTGGTTCTCGTCGGCATTCGCCGAACAGACACCGATCCTGGTCCGGCTGTACGCCGCGCACGTGATGCTCATCCCGGGGCTTCTGCTCGCCCTGCTCGCCGTGCACGCGCTGCTCATCAAGAAGCACAAGATCTCGTCGCACCCGGCTCTTCCCTCAGAGGTGCCCGACACCCCGGCGGCACTGGCGGTGCCGCGGCAGCCGGTGCCTGGAACGGCCCTCGCCGCCGGGCCCGGCGAGACGTACGTCGAGAAGACCGAGCCGTTCACGCAGCACCTGCGCCGGCTCGGCGCGTTCGCGCTGGTGCTTCTCGCCGGTCTCACCGTCCTCTCCGTCCTGTTCCCCCCGCCCGTTGGCCCCACGCCGGTCGCCGGCATCGAGGTCACCAAGCCGATGTGGGTCTTCTGGTGGATGTTCACCCTGGAGAACTGGTTCGGCCTGACGGGCATCGTGTGGGGTGCTGCACTGCTGTTCGGGGTGCTCGCGGCTGTCCCGTTCGTCGATCGCAACCCTGCCCGGTCGTGGCGGGCCCGGCCGATCGCCATGGCCCTCGCCGCGGCTGTGCTGCTTGCGATCGTCGTCCTGAGCGTCCTGATGGCTTTCACCACGCCAGCTGCCCACCTCGGGATGAGTCCATGACCAGGCAACCGACCAGGTATCCGACCCAGGTGGACCGTCAGGCTGCCGAGGCGACTGTGACCCGGGTCCGGCGCAACTTCTGGACACTTGTCGCCGCTGGTGTCGTAGCCGTCGGCGTGATGTCCCAAGCACTGTCCCGCCCGGCGAGTCCCGCGACGGGCGCGGCCGTCGCGCTGAGCGGGATCGCCGCCCTCGCGTGCGTGACCCTGGCGGCGCGGATCATGGTGGTCACCAGCCAGTTGGGACGGCGATCTGGCGTCCGCGATGGAAAGAGGCACCGATGACAAGGACTCTGCGCAGCGTCGGCGCCGCGCTCATCGCCTTTGCGGCGCTGCTGCCCGGCTCAGCGGCGATGGCAGACGACAATTCCGCGTTCGGGGAGCACGTCGTGCACTGTGCCCAGAGTGTGGCCTTCTCCGGCACGCACAACCCAGGTATGCACCAGGGCGCGTCCGGCTGGTCGGGGATGACCTGCGAGCCGTAGGCAGCTCTTAGCTCAGGACCGGAACCGGCGAGGGTCGGCGAGGAACTCCTGCCTGCAGCCGTCCGAGCAGAACCACACGGTGCGGCCGTCGTGCTCCAGCCGGGGGCCGGTGCGCTCGACGCTCATGCCGCAGACCGGGTCGACGGCCAGCGACGCGATCTCGCGGAACGACCCGTCCTCGAGCCAGAGCACGCGGTCGGCGACTTCGCGGAGCCTGGCGTCGTGGCTGACGATCACGACGGCGCGACGGTCTTCGTCGGCGAGCTGGCGCAGCAGTCGGCCGACGTCACGGCCGTGGGCGGCGTCGAGGTTCGCGGTTGGTTCGTCGGCCAGGAGCACCGGCGGGTCGTTTGCCAGTGCACGGGCGACGGACACCCTCTGCTGCTCGCCGCCGGAGAGCTTCGCGGGGCGGAACGCGGCGCGGTCGGCGAGGCCGACGCGTTGCAGCAGTTCGTGCGCCCGGCGCCGACCGACGGCGCTGCCGTGCCCGGCGAGGTCGCACGCCACGGCGATGTTCTCCGCGGCGGTCAGGGCGCCGAGCAGGGCGTAGTCCTGGAACACGAAGCCGAACGTGTGGGCCCGCAGGCCGGGGAGGGTCCGCTCGGGGGCGGCGGCGACGTCGACGCTGCCTCCCCTTGTGGCGACAGAGATGGTGCCGCCGGTCGGACGGAGCAGCGCACCGAGCATCAGCAGCAGGGTGGTCTTGCCGGACCCGCTGGGGCCCATGACGAGCAGCACTTCGCCGGCGTGCACGTCGAGGTCGACATCGCGCACAGCGTGCACCTCGGTCGGTCCGCTGGAGTAAGTCTTGGTGAGCCGGCGCACGGCGAGCAGGACTTCGGGGGGCGGTTGCGCGGTCGGTGCGCTCGCGGTTGCGGGTGTGGTGGTCATCGAGACTCCCGGAAGGCGGTGGCGGCGTCGACGGTGGCCAGCCGACGCAGGGGGAGCAGTGCGGCCAGCGTGCCGGCGACGAGCGCGGCGAGTCCGAGCCTGATCACGCTGCCGCCGGTGATGGTGAGCTGCAGAGTGGGGGCGACGCCGGGCAATGCTGCGGACACCACGATCGCGACGGCCGTCGCAGCGACCAGGGCGATGGTCACTGTCCAGAGCACCTGGCTGGCGACCGTTCCCGCCAGGTGTGCCGTGTTCGCGCCGAGCGCCTTGAGGACTGCGTAGTCACGCAGTCGGGCGAGGGTCGCGGTCAGCAGGCCGAGTGCAATGACCGCGAGAGCGATGAGAAGACCAATCAGGCTCATCAGCCGGAGCAGGTCCGCACTCATGTCAGTGACGATGCGCGACTCGGAGGCCGTGAACTGCTCCCGGGTCTGGGCGGTGGTGCCGGGCAGGACATCGCCCAACCGCCGGGCGAGGATGTCCGGGGAAACGGAGCCATCGCCCCGGACCAGCAGGTAGGACGTCGCGCCGCCGCGCATGGCGGCGAACTGGTCGCGGCTGACGAAGACGGTGGTGTTCGTGATGCTGGTGCCGCCCGTCGACAGTCCTGTCACTCGCAATGAGGCGCCTAGCACGGTGATGGTGTCTCCGACGGCGAGCCCGAGCTGGTCGGCGGCAAGCTCGTCGATGATCGCGTCGCCGTCTCGTGGCGGGCGACCCTGCACGAGCTGGGTCGGCCCACCCCGTCCGGTCGTCGGGTCGTAGCCGATCACATAGCTCAGCTGCCGCCCGCTCGGTCCGCCGACCGGGCCGGAGACGAACCCGATCGGGGCGACCCACGCGACGCCGGGCACGGCTGCTGCGCGGTTCGCGGTCGCCGCCGGAAGCGTGGAGACGCTCATGTGCATGGTGCGCACTCCGGCCTGGGAGACGAATACGTCGGCCGGAGACGTGCGGATGTAGTGCGTGACCCGGTCCAGCGCGCCGGCGAACACCGCATCGAGCACCAGCACGAGTAGGAGGGCCGCCGCCACCCCGGCAACCGTGAGCGCGCCTCTACGACGGTCGGAGAACAGCACCCGGCGCCCGACAGGCACCCTGCCGCCAAGCCCTTCGGGCAGCGCACCCGTGCTCATCGCTCGCTCCGGAAGGCCGTGGCAGCGTCGAGCCTCGCCAGCCTCCGGGCCGGCAGCCAGGCCGCCAGCACCGCCATCGCCGCGGCGGCGAGCGCCGTGCGGGCGACCGTGGCCCCGGTCAGCAGGATGGGGAACTGCGGCCGCCATGCGGCGATGACCACTTGCGCGACCAGCATCAGGGCCACGCCGGCCAGGGCGCCGAGCCCCGTCAGCGCGGCGGTCTCGGCCAGCGCCATCCGGCGCACCCTCCCGTCGTCGGCGCCGAGCGCCTTGAGCACGCCGAGGTCGCGGCGCTGTTCGGTCAGCAGCGTGTGGGCGACCAGCGCCACGATCAGGGTCCCCGCCACGAACCCGACACCCACCATGAGCCTGACCGGTCCGCCGAAGATGCGGGTCGCCAGCCGCAAGGACGCCGAGTGCAGCTCAGCGGTGGTGCGTACCGTGAATCCGGCCGCGCGCAGCCGGGTTGCCGTGCCGGCCGGGGAGTCGCTGCCGACCAGCACCGCGCCTGTGGTACCTGTCGCCTGCAGCCGCTCGGTGAGCCCGTCATGCGTGAGGAACACCAGCGGCGTCATGAACATCGCGGTGTCGGTCGTCAGTCCGACGATTCGCAGCGGCCGACCTAGCACCGGCAGCCTGTCGCCGACCACGAGCCCGTGCCGGTCTGCCAACAACCCGTCGACGGCGACCTCGTCGGAGGTCACTGGTGCCCGCCCGGCGCGAAGCTCCCACGGCCCCCCGGGGCGGCTCGGCACCGCGCCGACCAGCGCGGCCGCGACCTTGTCACCGTGCAACTCGAGGATGGCGTACGTCGTGCGCACACCCGTCGCCCAGCGCACTCCACGGACCGCTGCGACCCGTGACACCGCGCTGCTGGGGAGGACTCCCGGGTCGGAGAAGAGATTCTCCGTACCCGGCGCGACCACCGCGAGCTCGGCGCCCGTGTGGTCCTCGTAGGTGGTCACCCGATCCTGGACACCAACCCACAGGCCGTCCAGCAGCAGGATCAGCATGAGGGCTAGGCCGATGCCCACGGCACCCGAGAACAGCCGCAGGGGCCGAGCGGTCAGCAGCCTTCGGGTGACCGGAACGGACCGTGGTGTGTACGTGGTCACGTTCCATCACCTCCTGTCCGCCTGGGCGCGGCCGGGCGGGTCAGCTTGCGTGTGCGGCACGGAACCGCCGCAGGCGAAGACTGTTGCTCACGACGAAGACTGAACTGAAGGCCATCGCGGCACCGGCGATCAGCGGGTTGAGCAGCCCAGCGGCGGCCAGTGGCAGTGCCGCGACGTTGTAGGCGAAGGCCCAGAACAGGTTTCCCTTGATGGTGGTCAGCGTGCGCCGGGAGAGCCGGATCGCGTCGGCGGCCGCGCGCAGGTCACCGGTCACCAGCGTGAGGTCGGATGCTTCGATGGCGACGTCTGTGCCGGTACCCATGGCGAGCCCCAGGTCGGCCTGGGCGAGGGCGGCCGCATCGTTGACGCCGTCCCCGACCATGGCGACAACGCGGCCGCGGTCTTGCAGAGCCTTCACGATGTCGACCTTGTCGGCAGGCAGGACCTCGGAGAGGACATGCTCGTCGTCCGGGGCGACGCCCACCTGGGCCGCCACGGCGTGCGCCGTCCGGGCGTTGTCGCCGGTGAGCAACAGCGGGCTCAGGCCGAGACCTCGCAACGCCGTGATCGCCTCACGACTGGTCGGCTTGGGGGCGTCGGCGACGACGAGTACCGCGCGGACGGCGCCGTCCCACGCGGCAAAGACAGGTGTCCGGCCGGCGTCCTCGGCCGTGCGCTGCGCCCGGTCGAGCTCCATCGGCACGCTCAGGTCATGCTCGGCCAGCAGGCTCGCCCGCCCGACGACCAGCTCGTGCCCTTCCACCAGGCCGGTCACGCCGAGACCGGCCGCGTTGGCGAACTGGTCCACGGTCGGCAGGGCTCCGGTCTCGTCGGTGGCGGTTGCCGCGATCGCCTGTGCGATCGGGTGCTCGGAGGCGTCCTCGACGGCCCCGGCCAGCCGCAGCACCTGGGCGCGGTCCTGGCCGGGTGCGGGAATGACGTCGACCAGCGCCATACGGCCGGTGGTGATGGTGCCGGTCTTGTCCAGCACGATCGTGTCCACCCGGCGGGTCGACTCCAAGATCTGCGGACCCTTGATGAGGATCCCGAGCTGCGCGCCGCGGCCGGTGCCGACCAGCAGCGCAGTGGGCGTCGCAAGTCCGAGCGCACATGGACAAGCGATGATCAGGACAGCCACGGCGGCGGTGAACGCCTTGGTCGTGCCGGCTCCGGTGAGCAGCCAGAACGTGAGCGTGGCCAGGGCGAGCACGATGACGACCGGCACGAACACCGCGGAGACCCGGTCGGCCAGCCGCTGAACCGGGGCCTTGCCGGACTGTGCCTCGGTGACCAGCCTGGCGATCTGCGCGAGCGCCGTGTCGGCACCGACCCGAGTCGCCCGGACGAGCAGGCGGCCGCCCGCGTTCACCGTCGCTCCGACCACGCCGTCCCCCGGTCCGACCTCGACCGGAACCGACTCCCCGGTGAGCATCGAGGCGTCGACCGCCGACGTGCCCTCCTCCACCACGCCGTCGGTGGCGATCTTCTCGCCAGGACGCGCCACGAACCGGTCCCCGGGGACGAGCTGCTCGACCGGGACCCGCAGTTCGGTCCCGTCGCGCAGCACCGCCACGTCCTTGGCCCCCAACGAGAGCAGCGCGCGGACCGCAGCCCCGGATCGGCGCTTGGCCCGCGCCTCGAAGAACCTGCCCAGCAGGATCAGCGTGGTGACCCCCGCACCGACCTCGAGGTAGATGGCCGGGTCGTCCGAGCCGCCCGACCGGATGAGCTCGAACGGCATTCTCATGCCGGGCTCGCCCGCGCCGCCCCAGAACAGTGCCCAGACCGACCAGCCGAGTGCCGCGAGCACTCCGACTGAGATCAGCGTGTCCATAGTCGCTGCCCGATGGCGCGCGTTGACCACGGCGGCGCGGTGGAACGGCCAACCGCCCCAGACCACGACCGGAGCCGCAAGGGTCAGGGAGAGCCACTGCCAGAACCGGAACTGCGTCGCCGGGACGGTAGCGAGAACAACCACCGGTAGCGTCAGTGCGGCGCAGATGAGCACGCGCTGCCGCAGCTGATCGGACTCGGCCCGGGCATCTGCGTTGCCGGCGTCCTCGCCCGTCAGATCGGCGTTCCGCCGCGGTGGTTCGGGCAGGGTCGCCG
>DASVBQ010000332.1:0-5815 GCA_036375795.1 Actinomycetes bacterium | reverse complement strand
ACCCAGGCGCTCGACGCGCTGGACCGCACGAAGCGGGCCGGTGAGGGTCGTTCCTTCCTGCGCTCCCTGCAGGCCACGTGCGGCGCCAAGCCCGCGCTGCGCGGCTCGGTGCGCTACAGCAGGACCGACGCCGGCGACCGGGTGCTCGCGACCGCGCAGGCGGTCCCCGCCCTCGCCCGCGTGACGCTCGGCGAGGTCAGCTCGGCCGGCTCGGTGCGCGGTCTGCCCCGGCTGGCCTGCTGACGCGGGTGACCGGTCCGGTGCGGACAGCAGGTCAGACGCCCTCGGCGCTGACCCTCCTCGCGTCGCTCGGGGGCGCGGGGTGGCTCGGCCTGGTCGGCCTGCTGTCCGCACCACCAGCCCTGGCCGCCGAGCCGTGCGTCGGGGTGGTCGTCGACGCCCGGCTGCTCGGCGGTGACGTCCGGACCGGCTGCGCGAAGGGCGACCCTGACAGCGGGCTCGAGGCACTGACCATGGCCGGGTTCCGCTACGCCTTCGTGCCGCGCCAGCCGGGTCTGGTCTGCCAGGTCGACGGCGCGCCGGAGTGCAGCCGGACCACGACCACGACGTACTGGTCGTACTGGTACCGCCCCAAGGGCTCCAGCAGCTGGGTCTACGCCTCCCAGGGCGCGGGCAGCCACGACCCGCCGCCCGGCTCCACCGAGGCGTGGGTCTGGCAGGACGGCGGCCGCCGCGAGCCGCCGAACGTCCCCCTGCGGACGATCTGTCCCCAGCTCGCCGAGCCGGCGGCCGAGAAGCCGACGCCGCAGACCTCGGCCACCGCGACCCGCGCCGCCGAGCGGACGACCTCGACGAGCCCGGACCGACGTACGTCGGCGACGGCAGGGCGGTCGACACCGCCGACGACGACGGCCCAGACGACGGCCGCGACGCCCACCACGGGCTCCCCCACGCCCACGACGACCACCACCGCGACCACGACGCCGGCCACCTCCCCGCCGTCGACCACCGCCGCCGCTTCGACGCGACCGGACGACGGCGACGCCTCCGGCGCGCTTCCCTGGGCGGGAGTCGCCATCGGCGGCGGTCTGGTCGCGGTGCTGGGCGGCGCCGCCGTCGCCCGGTCCAGACGCGCCGGCGGCTCGCCGTGACCTCCGTCCGGCCCCTCCACCCCGGCGCGTGGTGGTTGTGGGCCACCGGCCTGGCGACCGCCGCCAGCCGGACCACGAACCCGCTGCTGCTCGGCCTGGTGCTCGCCGTCGCCGGCTACGTCGTCGCGTGCCGGCGGAGCACCGCGCCGTGGGCGCGGGCGTACGGGTTCTACCTGCGGATGGGCATCGTGGTGATCGCGATCCGGGTGGTCTTCGCCGCGGTCGTCGGCGCACCGGTGCCCGGTCACGTCCTCTTCCACCTCCCCGAGGTGGAGCTGCCCGAGTGGGCAGCGGGCGTGCGGCTCGGCGGCGACGTGACCCTGGAAGGCCTCGCGGGGGCGGTGTACGCCGGGCTGCAGCTGGCCACGATGCTCGCGTGCGTCGGCGCGGCCAACGCGCTGGCCAACCCGCGCCGGCTGCTGCGGGCCCTGCCCGGCGCACTGTACGAGGTGGGCGTCGCCGTCGTGGTCGCGCTCAGCTTCTCCCCGCAGCTGGTCGAGGGCGTCACGCGGGTGCGGGCCGCCCGGCGGCTGCGCGGCCGCCCGCACTCGGGGCTGCGGGGCCTTCGCGGCGTCGCGATGCCGGTGCTCGAGGGCGCGCTGGAGCGCTCCGTCGACCTCGCGGCCGCGATGGACTCCCGCGGCTTCGGCCGGACCTCCGGTGGGTCCGGCCGGCTCGCGTCCGGCGGCGTGACCCTGGCCGGGTTGCTCGGCGTGTGCGCCGGGCTGTACGGCCTGCTCGACGCCGGGTCGCCGGTCGCGCTGGGCCTCCCACTGCTCGCGGCGGGCGCGGCTCTGGCCGCGGGCGGCCTCGCCCTCGGGGGGCGGCGGGCCACCCGCAGCCGCTACCGCCCCGACCGGTGGGGGCGGCAGGAGTGGCTGGTCAGCGGCTCCGGGCTCGCCGCCGCCGCGGCGGCCATGGTCGCCGCGGTGGTGTGGCCCGAGGCGATGCACCCGTCCACCTCGCCACTGGTGGTCCCGCCGCTTCCGGTCGTCCCGGTGCTCGGCCTGCTGGCCGCCCTGCTCCCCGCCTGGGTGGCACCCGCACCCGAGCCACCGGCCACCCTCGACCCCGAGGTCACCCGACCACGACACGACCGCACGGAGGTGCCGGCGTGATCCGCTTCGAGCAGGTGTCGGTGCGCTACCCCGGCGGCGACCACGCCGTCCTCTCGGGCGTCGACCTCGAGGTCCCCGAGGGCGAGCTCGCGCTCGTCGTCGGGCGCACCGGGTCGGGCAAGTCCACGCTGCTCAAGGCCGTCAACGGGCTGGTCCCGCACTTCACCGGCGGCATGCTCACCGGGCGGGTGACCGTCGGCGGCCGGGACACCCGCGACCACCGGCCGCGTGACCTCGCCGACCTCGTCGGGTACGTCGGCCAGGACCCGCTCGCCGGCTTCGTCACCGACACCGTCGAGGAGGAGCTGGCCTACGGGATGGAGTCGCTGGGTGTCCCGCCCGACGTCATGCGGCGCCGGGTCGAGGAGGTCCTCGACGTCCTCGGCATGGCCGCCCAGCGGGACCGGCCGCTGGTGGCGCTCTCGGCCGGCCAGCAGCAGCGAGTTGCCATCGGGTCGGTCCTCACCCCGCATCCCCGGGTGCTGGTCCTCGACGAGCCCACCTCGGCACTGGACCCCTCGGCCGCCGAGGACGTGCTCTCCCTGCTGCAGCGGCTCGTGCACGACCTCGGCATCACCGTGCTGATGGCCGAGCACCGGCTCGAGCGGGTGATCCAGTACGCCGACCGCGTCGTCGTGGTGCCGGGCGCCGGCCAGCCGGTCGTCACCGGCTCGCCCGCGGACGTGATGGTCACGGCACCGGTGGCGCCGCCGGTCGTCGAGCTGGGCCGGCTCGCGGGATGGTCACCGCTGCCGCTGTCGGTCCGCGACGCGCGCCGCCGGAGCGCCGAGCTCACGACGCGACTGGCCGACGTACGCCCTCTCGCGCCGGTGTCGACGGCCACGACCGACCTCGTCGCCGAGGCCCGCGGCGTGGTCGTGCGCTACGGCGGACGGCCGGCCCTGCGCGGGGTCGACCTTCGGCTGCACGCCGGGGAGGTCGTCGCGCTGATGGGGCGCAACGGCGCCGGAAAGTCCACCTTGCTCGCCAGCCTCGTCGGGCTCCGTCACCCGGACGCCGGGACGGTCCGGCTGGGTCCCCGGCTCGCCGCCGACCCGGCGACGCTGTCCGGCCGGGAGCTGGTCCGCCAGGTCGCGATGGTGCCGCAGGAGCCGGGTGACCTGCTCTACAGCGACACCGTCGCGCAGGAGTGCCGGCAGGCCGACGCCGACGCCGGGGTCGCGGCCGGCGCTGCGTTGGCGGTCTTCAGCGAGCTGGTCCCCGGCGTCGACCCGGCGGTCCACCCGCGCGACCTCTCCGAAGGCCAGCGGCTGGCGCTCGTCCTGTCCGTCGTCCTGGCCGGCCGGCCACCGGTCGTGCTGCTCGACGAGCCGACCCGCGGCCTGGACTACCCCGGCAAGGAGCGCCTCGTGCACGTGCTGCGCGGGCTGGCCGACGACGGCCACGCCGTGCTGCTCGCCACCCATGACGTCGAGTTGGCGGCCACCGTCACCGACCGCACGGTCGTCCTGGCCGAGGGCGAGGTCGTCAGCGATGGACCTTCGCGCGAGGTGGTCGTCTCCTCCCCCGCCTTCGCCCCGCAGGTGGCCAAGGTCCTCGCGCCCGCGCCGTGGCTGACGGTCGCGGAGGTCGCCGACGCGTTGCGGGCCGGGTAGTCGTGGTCTCCGTCACCGTCGCGCGCACCCATGCTGTGCACGTCCGGCCGCGGGCCGCCGTGACGCTCGCCGCCGTGAGCGCCGTCGGCCTGGTCGCGTTCTGCTGGCCGCTGCTGGTCCGCCCGGGGGCCGGGCTCGACGGCACCGCGACGGCGCCTTGGCTCTTCGTGCTCCTGCTCCCGCTGCTGCTCGCGGTGGTGCTCGCGGAGGTGGCCGACGGCGGGATGGACGTGAAGTCGGTCGCGGTGCTCGGCGTGCTCGCGGCGGTGGGTGCGGCGCTGCGACCGCTCGGCGGCGGTGCGGCAGGCTTCGAGCCGGTCTTCTTCCTGCTCGTGCTCGCCGGGCGGGCTCTGGGCCGCGGCTTCGGCCTGGTCCTCGGCTGCGTGACGCTGTTCGCCAGCGCGCTGCTGACCGCGGGGGTGGGGCCGTGGCTGCCGTTCCAGATGCTCGCCGCCGGCTGGGTCGGCTTCCTGGCCGGCTGCCTCCCGCCGGCCCGCGGGCGCTGGGAGGTCGCGCTGCTGACGGTGTACGGCGCGGTCGCCGGCCTGACCTACGGCCTGTTGATGAACCTGCAGCTGTGGCCGTTCGTGACCGGGCTGGACAGCGAGCTGTCGTACGTCGCCGGTGCCCCTGTCAGTGAGAACCTGGCCCGCTTCCTCGCGTTCACCCTGGCGACCTCGATGGGCTTCGACCTGCCCCGCGCGCTCACGACCGCTGCTCTTGTCGCGGTGTCGGCGCGGCCGGTGCTGCTCGCCCTGCGCCGGGCCGCGCGGCGGGCCGAGTTCGGCGCCGTCGCCGAGTTCTCCCGCGACGACGGACGGAGCATCGCCACGTGACGCGGACCGATCCGGACCTCGGCGAGGTGGCGGCCTCCATCGTGCGTCTCGACGACGCCGCTCAGGTGGCCGCCCGTGAGCGCCGGGCCACCCGGCCGGAGGACCGCGGTCGGCTCGACGACCTGGCCGTCTGGCTCAGCGGCGCGCAGGGCGTGACGCCGCGGGCCCTGGAGCGGGTGGTGATGGTCCTCGTGGCAGGCCCTGCCCTGGCCCCGGCCGAGGGTCTCGCCGGCGGCCTCGGGGTCGACGTCCGTCCGCTGCCCGTCGCCGCGGGAGACAGCGCCGGCGCCCTGATGGCCGGGATGGCGTTCGTCGAGCTCCTGGTGGACAGCGGCACCGACCTGCTCGTCGTCGCCGATGCCGACCGCGCCGCTGAGGTTCCGGCGTCGGCGCTGGTCGGGCTGCTCACCCGCAAGGACGCGTCGGCCGTCACCAGCCGGGGAGCGACGATCGACGACGCGGCGTGGATGCGTCGCTGCGCCGCCATCCGCGACACGATGCGCAGGGCGCGCCCGGTACTCGGCGACCACGTCGCGCTGCTGGACGCGATGGGCAGCCCGGACCTGGCCGCCACGACCGGGGTGCTGCTGCGGGCGGCCGCCCGGCGTACGCCCGTGGTGCTCGACGGACCGGTGACCACCGCCTGCGCACTGGTGGCGCAGCGCATCGCGTTCCGGGCGGTCGACTGGTGGGTGGCCGGGCACCGCAGCCCCGAGCCGGCCCACGACATCGCGCTGGCGCGTCTGGGGCTGCAGCCGCTTCTCGACCTCGGGATCCGCGAGGAGGACGGCACCGGCGCCCTGCTGGCGGTGCCACTGCTTCGGGCCGCATCGGCGCTCAGCCGGTGAGCGCGGCCAGCACCTTGTCGGCGTGGTCCGCCGCGGACCCGTCGCGGGTGTCGACCACGAGGTCGGCGACCTCGCGGTAGAGCGGCTCGCGACCGGTGTACAGACGGCGTAGCGCGGCCTCCGGGTCGGGCTGCAGGAACGGCCGCCCTCCGCCGTCGCCCACCCGCTCGACGAGGAGGTCTATCGGTGTGTGCAGGTAGACGACGAGCGCGTCGGTCCGGCGGAGCAGGTCGACGTCGTCCGGCCGCTCCACCACACCACCGGCCACCCCCGCGACCAGCGGCC
>DASVBQ010000314.1:0-6490 GCA_036375795.1 Actinomycetes bacterium | reverse complement strand
CGCCGGACGGCGCCGAGGTCGTCGTGGTCGGCGACTCGGCCTGGGACTGCGAGGCCGCGCGGCGGCTCGGGGCGCGCAGTCTCGCGGTGCGGACGGGCGGGTTCGGCCGGGAGGAGCTGCTCGCGGCCGGCGCCGATGACGTCTTCGAGTCCCTGCCGGACCTCGGCGCAGCCCTGGTCACCAGCCGTTGAGCCGGGTCACTCCGGCGCCGATCTCGGCGCCCAGTCGCGCCGATTTCCTGGCCCGGTCGCGCCGACTCCGGCGCCGGGTCGCGCCGATTCCGGCGCCCGGTCGCCGATTTCGCAGGATTGGAGGGGTCCTGACGCTGGGACCTGGCCCGATCCCCCTCCAATACCGGCAGATCGGGCAAACCTCAGCCGACGACGAGCCGCCCGGGGTCGAAGCCGAACGGCAGCTCCAGCCGGTGCGCCCGGAGCAGCTCGTCGTCGCGAAGGATGTCGACGGTCGGGCCGTCGGCGACGATGACGCCCTCGGCGAGCACGACCGACCGCGGGCACAGCTCCATGGCGTAGGGCAGGTCGTGGGTCACCATCAGCGTCGTCAGCTCGAGGCGGAGCAGGATCTCGGCGAGCTCCCGGCGGCTGGCCGGGTCGAGGTTGCTGGACGGCTCGTCCAGCACCAGGATCTCCGGCTGCATCGCGAGGACGGTGGCGACCGCCACCCGGCGGCGCTGGCCGAAGGACAGGTGGTGCGGCGGCCGCTCGAGGTAGTCGAGCATCCCCACCGCCGCCAGGGCGTCGTGCACCCGCGACTCCAGCTCGGCGCCGCGGATCCCGAGGTTCGCCGGGCCGAATGCGACGTCCTCGCGGACGGTGGGCATGAAGAGCTGGTCGTCGGGGTCCTGGAAGACGATGCCGACGCGCCGCCGGACCTCCTGCAGGTTGGCGGTCACGACGGGCAGGCCGGCCACCTCGACGCTCCCGTGGCCGCCGGTGAGGATCCCGTTGAGGTGCATGACCAGGGTCGTCTTCCCGGCGCCGTTGGGCCCGAGCAGCGCCACCCGCTCGCCGCGACCGACGGTGAGGTCGACGCCGAACAGCGCCTGCTGCCCGTCGGGGTAGGCGAAGGCCAGCTCGCGCACCGCCAGCGACGGGGTCACAGCCGCACCGTCCACGCCGTGACCGCGACGACCAGCGCGACGGCCGGCAGGAGCGCGGCGGTGGTCCACTGCGCCCGGTCGGCCCGCAGGTCGTGCACGTCGGGCATGGTGCCCGTGTAGCCGCGGCTGAGCATCGCGAGGTGCACGCGCTCCCCGCGCTCGTAGGACCGGATGAAGAGCGCACCCGCCGACTGGGCGACGACCTTGAGGTGGCGCAGGTCTCTGCCCTGGAACGCGCGCGACTCCCGGGCCACCCGCATCCGGGACATCTCGCCGCCCACCACGTCTGCGTAGCGGAACATGAAGGACATGATCTGCACCATGAGCGGCGGCATGTGTAGCCGCTCGACGCCGAGCAGCAGCTCGCGGGCGGGCGTGGTGGCGGCCAGCAGGATCGAGGCGACGACGCCCAGCGTGCCCTTGGCGAGGATGTTCCAGGCGCTCAGCAGCCCGGACTCGCTCAGTCCGACGCCGAGCACGTCGACCCGCGGTCCGTGGGCGATGAAGGGCAGCAGCACGGCGAACAGCACGAAGGGGACCTCGACCACCATGCGCCGCGCGACGACCGAGGCCGGGACCCGGGCTACCGCGGCCACGGCGACGAGCAGCGCGGCGTAGACGCCGAAGGCCCAGAAGGCGGTACGTGGCGTGGCCACCACGACCAGGACGAAGGCAAGGACGGCCACGAGCTTGGTGTGCGGCGGCAGCCGGTGCACCACCGAGGTGCCCGGTCGGTACAGCGCCGAGGTGTGACCGGCGCTCACCGCGGCACGTCCGAGGCTTCGGAGTCACGGGTGGTCGCCGGGTCCGGCGTACCGCGTCGCTGCCCTCGCCGGACGGCGTAGACCAGGCCGCCGACCACGAGGAACGTCACCCCGACCCCGACGACGCCGGCGAGGCCACCCGAGAGACGCCCGTCGTCGACGCCCGTGGTCTCGTAGCCGGCGAACGGCGAGTCCTTCAGGTCGTGGTCCTTCTCGCGCGAGTCGAAGCCTTGGTCGGCGGCGACCTTGTTCAGCCCGTCGGGGTCGCTGCTGGCGTAGTAGCTGGCGAGGCCCGCCAGCACCAGCGCCACGAGCAGGCCGACCAGGACGAGGGCGCGGCGGCTCATACCCGGCTCGTTCCCGGGGTGCGCAGCTCGAGGCGCGGCAGCCGGTCGCGGACCCCTGCGACGAGGTCGGGCCGCACGGCGAGGATGCTGCCGACCGTGAGCGCGGTGATGAGGCCCTCCCCGAGGCCGATCAGCACGTGCACGCCCAGCATCGCGGCGAGGACGGCGGACAGCGAGACGTCCGCCGTGCCGCCGAGGGCGTAGAACCCGACGAAGGCCAGTGCGGATACGGGCACCGAGACGAAGGCCGCGACGAACGCGGACCCCATGACCGTGCCCCTCCGGTACGGCAGCACCCGAACCAGCACCCGGAAGATCGCGTAGCCGACGATCACCGCGACCAGCGACATGTCGACCACGTTCACGCCGAGCGCGGTCAGGCCACCGTCGGCGAACAGCAGGGCCTGCACGATGAGGACCACGGCGACGCACAACGCCCCGGTCCACGGACCGACCAGGATCGCCGCCAGGGCACCCCCCAGCAGGTGGCCGGACGTGCCGGCGGCAACGGGGAAGTTCAGCATCTGCGCGGCGAAGACGAAGGCCGCGACCAGCCCCGCCATCGGTGCGGTCCGGTCGTCGAGCTCACGCCGGGCACCACGCAGCGCCACCGCCACGCCGGCGGCGGCGAGGACCCCCGCACCGACCGACACCGGGGCGTCGATGAACCCGTCGGGCACGTGCACGACTGACCTCCTTCTCGGCGCGCGCTGTTCGTGCGTGCTTCGCATCCTGTCGCCGAGTGGATGCAATTGCAAGTCGTTCGCAATAAGCCGAGCGCCCACACTCCACCCACCCTCCACCCACCACGAAGTGGACCGGCTGCACGCGGCGCGTACCGGTGCGAGGCCGGTCCGCTTCGCGCTGGGTCCGGCTGCCATCCTGTGCCGGTGACGTCACAGCCATCGATCGAGGTGCTCGAGGAGATCGAGCGGCGGGTGCTCTGGCTCGCGGTCCGGATCGTCGACGCCGCCAACCGCGAGCGCGACACCGGCGACGGCGTGAAGGTCGGCGGGCACCAGGCGTCCAGCGCGTCCCTGGTGTCGGTGATGACCGCACTGTGGTTCGCCCACCTCGAGGCGAGCGACCGGGTGTCGGTCAAACCGCATGCCTCGCCGGTGCTGCACGCCATCAACTACCTGCTGGGCGACCTCGATCGGGCCTACCTCACGACGCTTCGGGCCCGCGGCGGCCTGCAGTCCTACCCGAGCCGCACGAAGGACCCCGACCGTGTCGACTTCTCGACCGGCTCCGTCGGCCTCGGCGCGGCCGCGCCGCTGTTCGCCGCCGTGACCCGGCGCTATGTGGACGCGCACTTCGGTCCCCGTGACGCCAGCCGTTTCGTCGCGCTGATCGGCGACGCGGAGCTCGACGAGGGCAACATCTGGGAGGCCATCGCCGACCCGGCGACCCAGGGCCTGGGCAACGTGCTGTGGGTCGTCGACTTCAACCGCCAGTCGCTGGACCGGGTCGTCCCGGGCGTGCGCATCGCGCAGTGGTCGCAACAGTTCGCCGCCGCCGGCTGGCACGTGGCGACCGTGAAGTACGGCCGCAAGCAGCGCGCCGCGTTCGAGCGTCCCGGCGGCGAGGCACTGCGGCAGTGGATCGACGACATGCCCAACGAGCAGTACCAGGCGCTGTTCGGGCTCGGCCCGGCCGACGTCCGCAAGACCTTCCTCGACGGCGCGCCCCAGGCGGTCCTGGACTTCTGCCAAGGCTGGGACGACGAGTCGCTCGCGGACACGGTCGTCGACCTCGGCGGCCACGACATGACCAGCCTGCTCGAGGTGTTCCGCGAGTGCGACGCGGTGACCGACCGGCCCAGCGTCGTGTTCGCCTACACCGTCAAGGGCTGGGGCCTGCCTATCGCTGGGAACCCGCGCAACCACTCGGCGCTGCTCACCGGCGAGCAGGTCGCCGACCTCCGGCACGTCGTGGGCCTCGACGAGTCGACCGAGTGGGACCGGATCGACCCCGGCACGCCGGCCGGCGCCTGGGCCGCGTCCCGCCGCGAGCACCTGGCGCTCGGTGCCCCGACTGGCCCGCTCGGCGCCCCCGTCCCGCGCGAGACCGGCGTGCGTGCGACGAAGCCGATCTCGACCCAGGAGGTGTTCGGCCGGGTGCTGGTCGAGCTCTCCCGGAACGACAAGGTGGCGCCGTACCTCGTCACCACGGCGCCGGACGTCGCCACCTCGACCAACCTGGCCGGCTTCATCAACCGCACCGGCGTCTTCGCTCCGGACCAGCGGCGCAGCTGGGGGACCGACACGCTGCTCAAGTGGGCGGAGGGCCCCACGGGCCAGCACATCGAGCTGGGCATCAGCGAGATGAACCTGTTCCTGCTGCTCGGCCAGCTCGGCCTCTCCGGCGACCTGTCCGGCCAGCCGCTGCTGCCCGTCGGCACGGTCTACGACCCGTTCGTGCTGCGCGGGCTGGACGCGTTCATCCACGCGGTCTACTCCGGCTCGCGGTTCGTCGTGGCGGGCACCCCGTCCGGCGTCACCTTGGCGCCCGAGGGGGGTGCTCACCAGTCGACGATCACCCCGTCGATGGGCCTCGAGCTGCCCGAGGTGACGCTCATCGAGCCGGCGTACGCCGTGTGCCTCGACTGGCTGCTCTGCGACGCGCTCGGCCGCATCTCGACCGGCCCGGCCCCGTCGGCCCCGGCCTCGGCCACCGCGGCCGAGCACGAGGAGAAGGGCGCCTACTACTTCCGGCTGACCACGCGCCCGATCGACCAGGCGCCGTTCGAGGCGGCCCGGGCGCGGCTCGGCGACGCGCTGCTGCGCCGACAGGTCCTGGCCGGCGCCTACCGGCTGGTCGAGGCGCCGGTCGAGCCGGGCGCGCCGCAGGTGAGCCTGGTCGCCTCGGGCGCAGTCATGCCCGAGGTGCTCGCCGCCGCCCGTGAGCTCGCCGACGAGGGCGTGGCCGCGCACGTGGTCGACGTGACGTCGCTGGACCGGGTGTACGGCGCCTGGCAGCGCACCTTGCGGCAGGCGATCCGCACGGCGACGACGCCATCGGTGCCGGGAGCGCTCCGCGCGGTGCTGCCGGACCGCACGCCGGTCGTCACCGTCCACGACGCCTCCTCGCACGCCATGGCCTGGATCGGCTCCGCGCTCGGGGTGCCCGCCGTGCCCGTCGGCGTCGACCAGTTCGGGCAGTCAGGGACCGTCGCCGAGCTGTACGAGCTGCACGACCTGACGGCCGGCTCCGTCGTCAACGCGGCGCTGGCCGCTCTGGCCCTGGCCTGACCCGCGTGCGCAGTCGGCCGGGCCGCGGCTGCGAACGCACCGCCCGGCGCCGGCCCGGCCGTCTGGACGGCCGGGCCGGGTTGCCCCAGCATCGGAGCAGATCCGGTCTGCGGAGGCGCCGATGGAACCCGACGACACACAGCTCGATCCAGGCCTTGCGTCGCTGCGTCTGCACCGGGCCGAGCTGCTGGAGTCCATGCGAGCGCTGGAGCAGGCCTTGGCGGCGCCGGCGGCAGGCCGCGCGAGCGCATGGGTGGAGCGGGTCAGTGTCGCGCTCGTGGAGCTCGAAGCGGACTTCCGGGAACACGTCGAGCTGACCGAGGCACCCGACGGTTTCTACGGCGGGGTCCTGGCGACGGCGCCGCGCCTGTCCAGCTCGGTGAGCGGGCTCATCGCAGAGCACGCCCAGATCAAGGACATCGTCGAGAGCCTGTTGACCAGCGCGAGCGGGCGGGCGGTCGGCGGAGACGTGGACGGGATCCGAGACACCGCCACCGCCCTGCTCGCCAGGCTGAGCCGGCACCGGCAGCGGGGCGCCGACCTCGTCTACGAGGCCTACGAGACCGACATCGGAGGCGAGACCTGACGGCCTCGCGACGCAGCGTCGCCGTCGAACCATCCACGAGCACGTTCAGTCGGCCTCGAGGTGGTCGGCCGCCGGCCAGGGGCCGCTTGGCGGCATGTCGAGCCGGGTCGCCAGTGCCTGCCTCCACGCCGGCGGTGTGAACGGCTCGCCCCAGTAATCGGTCACGCGGATCGCTTCCCCGTCGCGGAGCTCAGCGATGGAGACGCTCCGGTACACCCGGCCGTCTCCGTAGTCCGTGCTCCACTCGACGACGAGGGTGTCTCCGCAGGACCGTCTCCTGCCCACGCCGAGCCGCAGCCCCTCGAAGTGGGCCTCGACCTCGCCGATGCGGGTCCTGCCGACGATGGCCTCGCCGCTCTGGGGCCACTGGCGAACGGCGTCCTCCGCGAGCGGGACCCCGAGGACGCGTTCGAGGCGGG
>DASVBQ010000290.1:0-11970 GCA_036375795.1 Actinomycetes bacterium | reverse complement strand
AGCACCACGAGGCCCGGAAGGGTCAGCGCGAAGGCCATGCCCACGTCGTGCAGGCTAGCTCCGCCACCGGGCCGCCGGGTCCCGCAGCGAGACGGCGGCGCCCTCGAATAAATCGCAGTCGCGACCGCCCTAAACGAGCGCTAACGCGATGCCGGTGCGCGACGACGGGCCCGATCGTGGGGAGCAGGTCGCCCGAACGACCCGCACACCAGGCAGGAGCGCAGCATGCACCGCACCCGACGAGTAGCCGTCACCGCCGCCGCGGCCACCGGCATCCTCGGCGCAGCCGGGGTCGCCGCCGCGACGGTCCACGCAGACCCCCGGGTCGCCGACCCGCCCGCCCAGGCGGCCACCTCCGCCACGGCCACCGACGACGGGCGTGCCGCACTCGCCGACTACGTCGCCGCCATGTCCGAGCGCAGTGCCCGGCTCGAGCACCGGATCGCTCGCGCCGAGGCCCGCCTGACGGCGGCTCGCGATGAGCGGGAACACCGGCAGGAGCTGGCCCAGGCGGCCGCGGCGGCGGCGAGCCCCCAGCCGGCGCCGGCAACCGACACCATGACCGGCGCCAGCTCGGGTGGCGGTGACGACGACGAGCACGACGAGCACGAAGAGCACGGCGAGCACGAGGACGAGGACGACGATGACTGAGGACGCAGTCGGCCCCCGCTGGGGCGCGCTCGCCGTCGTGGCGCCGATGGCCGGGGTCGCCCTCGCCGCGGCCACCGGCTGGGCCATCGCGAACCCGCCGACGATGTCAGGCACCCCAGCCGTCGCACCGGTCGACACGGTAGGTCAGGAGCAGGGCGGTGCCGTCGACAAGCCGCTGGCGAGCCTGCAGCAGCGCGCCGTCACGGAGCGGGCCCGAGTCATCCGGCTGCAGCAGACGCTGCACCGCATCAACGCCCGGACGCAGGCGATCGCCCAGGCCCCAGTGCCCGGCGCGGCAGGTGCCTCGTCTCGGGGCGGTGGCCACGTGTCCGTCGCCCCTCCGCCGGTCGTCGCCGCACCCGGGCCGGTGCCGGGGACGCACACGTCGACCGGCGCGTCGTGAGGGGACTGCAGTGACCACCACCCACGCCACTGACGTCGCGCAGCCCGTACCGGAGCTCCGACGGACCTTCCGGTCCATGGCGACCGACGTGACGATGCAGGTGGTCGACCCCTCGCCGGGGGCGGGCGCCGCGCTCACCGCCGCCGAGCAGGTCTTCACCGACGTCGCCGCCAGCTGCACCAGGTTCGACCCCCGCAGCCCGCTGATGCGGGCGAACGCGGCGTCACGGCAGTGGCACTGCGTGCCCGCCGAGCTCTACGCGGCGCTCGAGGAGGCCCACTCGGCGCACGTCGTCACCGACGGCGCGTTCGACCCGCGGGTGCTGCGGCGTCTCGAGGAATGGGGGTACGACCGGACGCTGCCGTTCCGGGCCGGCGACGTCTCGGTCGCGCGGGTCCCGGGCAGCGGCGCGAGCCGGCCACCGCGCCGGCCCTGGCGGCCGCGCTTCGACCGGGCCCGGGGTGCGGTCCGCATCGGCCGGGAGCCGGTCGACCTCGGCGGCATCGGCAAGGGTCTTGCCGTGCGCTGGGCGTCCCAGGTGCTGGCCGGCGCCGGGCGGGCGGTACTGGTGGAGGCGGGCGGTGACCTGTTCGCCGCCGGGCCCGGCCCCGACGGGACCGGCTGGCGGGTCGGCGTCGAGGACCCCCGGGGCGGTCCCGACCCGGTCGCGGTGCTGGGCCTGGAGGATCTCGGCTGCGCCACCTCGTCCGTCCGCGTTCGTCACTGGCGGGTCAACGGCCGCGCGGTGCACCACATCGTCGACCCGCGGACCGGCGAGCCCGCCGACTCCGGCCTGCTGTCCGTGACCGTGGTCGGTCCCGACCCGGCCCTCGCGGAGATCTGGAGCAAGGCCCTGTTCCTCGCCGGCCGGGGCCGGGTCCGCCGGCTCGCCGACGAGCGCGGCATCGCCGCCCTGCTCGTCGACACCGACGGTTTCGTCGGTGTCAGCCGTCCGATGCGGCAGCACCTGGTCTGGCAGGCGCCTCGTGGCTTCTGAGACCGCACCGCAGAGCGCCTGGGTCCGTCGGGCGGCGCGCACGGCGGGCGTCGTCGTGGGCTGCGCGCTCGGGGCCGGGGTCACCGGGTGGCTGGCCGGTTCGGTCGCGCAGGCCGTCGCGGGGGACGAGAAGGCCGCCTGGATCCTCGGCCGCGCCGCGGGGCTGGCGTCGTACGCACTGCTCGTCCTGCTCGTCGCGACGGGCCTCGTGCTCTCGCATCCGGCCCGGGCCCGCATCCGTCGCCCGAGCTCGGCCGCGCGCATCCGCGCACACGTCAGCCTGGCCGTGTTCTCGCTGGCGCTGACCGGGCTGCACGTCGTGGTGCTGGCCACCGACCCGTACGCGGGCGTGGGCTGGCGCGGCACCCTCGTCCCGCTCGGCTCGACGTACCGGACCGTCCCGGTGACGCTCGGGGTCCTGGCGCTCTACGCGGGCCTGCTCGCCGGCGGGACCGCTGCGCTGTCCGGGCACAGGCTGGTCTCGCGGCTCTGGTGGCCGATCCACAAGGTCGCGGCTGCCGCGTTCCTGCTCGTCTGGGCGCACGGTGTCTTCGCCGGCATCGACACGCCGTCGCTGCTGTGGCTCTACCTCGGCACGGGCGGGGGGCTGCTGGCCCTCGCCGTCTGGCGTTACGTCGCGGTGTCGCCGGCCGACCGGGTCCGGGCGCGATGACGGCCGACCGCGCGATCAGCGAGGTCGGCCCGGCGCGGGCGGCGGCGGGACGGGTGCTGCGGGCCGTTGGCCCGTACCGGCCGGCGCAGCGGTGGGACGTCCTGCCGGGTGGGCCGCACGTGTTCCCGGGCGTCGCTCCCCGGTCGCTGCCCACGGCACAGACGCTGTCCGCCCACCTCGCGGAGCTCGGACCCCGCCCCCGGGGTGACCGGAACCTGGTCGACGAGGTGGAGGCGCTGGGCCTGACCGGCCGTGGCGGCGGGCACTTCCCGGCCGCGCGCAAGTGGCGGGCGGTGCTCGACGGGGTACGGACGACGCACCGCACGCCGGTCGTCGTGGCCAACGGTGCCGAGGGTGAGCCCGCGAGCGCCAAGGACCTCGCGCTGCTGTCCACCAGGCCGCACCTCGTTCTCGACGGGCTGGTCTGCGCGGCGGAGGCCGTCGGGGCGCAGGACCTGGTGCTGTGGACCCACGGTGGCAACCACGCCCTGCACAGCGTGCTGGTGCGGGCGCTGCGGGAGCGCCGCGCCGTCCTCGACGAACCGGCCATCCGGCTGGTGAGCGCACCGGATGGCTACCTGAGCGGTGAGACGAGCGCCCTGGTCCGGGCCCTCTCGGGTGGGCCGGCCCTCCCGCAGTTCGGCCTGGCGCACGCCACGTCGGTCGGTGTCGAGGGGCGACCGACACTGGTGCACAACGTCGAGACGCTGGCTCGGGTCGCCCTGGTCGCGAGGGCGGGGGCCGAGTCGGCGCCGCGCACCAGCCTGGTCACGGTGGTCACCCCGGGTCGCCGCACGGTCGTCGAGGCCGACGAGGACGCGTCCATCGAGGCTGCCCTCGGGGCCGGCGGCTGGCCGCCCGGCCCGCCGCCCCAGGCGGTGCTGGTCGGTGGGTACGGCGGCTCGTGGTTGCCGTGGGTCGCGGCCCGGCCGCTGTCCGTCAACCAGCTGGCGCTGCGGTCGGCCGGAGCCTCTCTCGGCGCCGGCGTCCTGGCCCCGCTGCCGGGCGACCGGTGCGGTCTGGTCGAGACCGCGCGGGTGATGAGGTTCCTCGCCGGCTCGAGCGCCCGGCAGTGCGGACCCTGCCTGTTCGGGCTGCCGGCGCTGGCCGGTGTCGTCGATGCCCTCGCCCGCGGACGGGCAGGGCGCCGGGACCTTCGGCGGCTCGACCGGTGGACCGACGAGGTGTCCGGCCGCGGCGGCTGCCACCACCCGGACGGCGCGGTCACCCTGCTGCGCTCGGCGCTGGGCGTCTTCACCGCCGACAGCGCGCGACACCGACGCCACCTGCCGTGCGCCGGCATCGGAGGCGCCCCGCTGCTCCCGCTGCCGGGGTGGGCTCCGGCATGAGCGGGTCGACCCGGCGGCTGGTGGTGGACCCCGTCGCCTGCGACGGCGTCGGCATGTGCGCCCACCTGGCTCCCGACCTCGTCCGGCTGGACTCGTGGGGCTATCCGATCATCGCCCGCGACCCGGCGTCGCCGCGCGACGAGCGTCAGGCCACCAGGGCAGCGGCGGGCTGTCCGCGTCGGGCGATGCTGGTGGTGCAGCGGCGCGCCGGCGGCTGACCGGCGCGGGCTGGCCAAGCGCTACCAGAGCAGCGCGGTCGCCGGGTCCTCCAGGACGCGAGCCACGTCGGCGAGGAACATCGAGCCGAGCTGGCCGTCGATCAGCCGGTGGTCGAAGGACAGCGCCAGCTGGGTCACCTTGCGGACCGTGAGCTCGCCGTCGACGACCCAGGGCATGTCACGCACCTGGCCGAAGCACAGGATCGCCGACTCGCCCGGGTTGATGATCGGCGTGCCGGAGTCGACGCCGAACACCCCGACGTTGGTGATCGTGATGGTCCCACCGGCCATCTCGGCCGGCTGGGTGCGCCCGGCACGGGCGGTCTCGACGAGCGTCGCGAGCGCGTCGGCCAGCTCGCGCAGCGACATCTGGTCGGCGTCCTTGATGTTCGGGACGACCAGGCCCCGCGGAGTCGCCGCGGCGATGCCGAGGTTGACGTAGTGCTTGACCACGATCTCCTGGGTGGCCTCGTCCCAGGACGCGTTGACCTCGGGGTTGCGCCGCACCGCGAGCATGAGCGCCTTCATCACGACCAGCAGCGGGCTGACCTTGGCGTCGCGGAACTCCCGGTCGGTCTTCAGCCGCTCGACCAGCTCCATGGTCCGGGTGACGTCGACCGTCACCCACTCGGTCACGTGCGGCGCGGTGAAAGCAGACGACACCATCGCCTGCGCCATCATCTTGCGCACGCTCTTGATCGGGATGCGGGTCTCCCGCTCACCGGTGGCGGGCGCGAACCGCGGGGCGGCGGCCCCAGCGACAGCGCCGCTCGCCGCGGCTTCCACGTCGGCCCGGGTCACCACGCCTCCGTCGCCGGTGGGCGTGACCGTGGTGAGGTCGACACCGAGGTCCTTGGCGAGCTTGCGCACGGGGGGCTTGGCCAGCACCCGGACGGTGGCGCCGTTCGTGTCGGTGCCGACGGTGTGCGCCGGCGCCGCGGGGGCGGCGGACTCCACCGGCGGCTCCTGCACCGGGCTCGGCGTGGTCATCATCGAGGTCTGCACGGCCTGCTGCGCCGCGGCAGCCGAGGCCGCCGCAGGCGTCGCGCCCTTGCGCGGCCGGCGCTGCGCCGACGTGGTGCGCGGGCCGTAGCCGACCAGCACCGACGTACGGCCGCCGGGTGCCGGTCCACCGATCAGGCCGGGCTCGACGGCCTCGTCCCCCTTGGGCGTCTCCACCTCGGGGACGGCCGGTGCCATGTCGTCGCGTGGCGGCGCAGCCTCGGTGGGCGCCGCGGGCGCGCCGCTGCCGTCGTCCACCGTGATGATCGGCGTGCCGACGTCCACGGTCGTGCCCTCCGGCACGAGCAACTCGGTCACCGTGCCGGCGAACGGCGACGGGAGCTCCACCAGCGACTTGGCCGTCTCGATCTCGACGAGGATCTCGTTGACCTTCACCGTGTCGCCCGGCTTGACCTTCCACGACACGATCTCGGCCTCGGTCAGGCCCTCGCCCACGTCGGGCAGCTTGAACTGCTTCACGGTCTCGAGCTCCTAGAAGGCGAGGGAACGGTCGACGGTGTCGAGGATGCGGTCCAGGTCGGGGAGGTACTCCTCCTCGACCCGGCTCGGCGGGTAGGGGGTGTCGAACCCGCCCACGCGCAGCACCGGCGCCTCCAGCGAGTAGAAGCACGCCTCGGTCACCCGCGCGGCGACCTCGGCGCCCATGCCGAGGAACACCGGCGCCTCGTGCACCACCACCAGGCGGCCGGTCCTCTCCACCGAGGCACGCAGGGTGCCCATGTCCAGCGGGGACAGCGAGCGCAGGTCGATGACCTCGAGCGACTTGCCCTCCTCGTCGGCGGCGGTGGCCGCGTCCATGGCGGTCTTCACCATCGGGCCGTACGCGGCGACGGTGACGTCCGTGCCGGCGCGGACGACCCGGGCCGTCGAGAGCGGCATCGCCTGGTCCAGCGTGAGCGACTCGTCGAGCTCGGCCTTCTCCCAGTAGCGCCGCTTGGGCTCGTAGAGGATGACCGGGTCGTCGCTGAGGATCGCCTGCTGGATCATGAAGTAGGCGTCGACCGGGTTGGAGCAGGCGACGACCTTGAGGCCGGCGGTGTGAGCGAAGTACGCCTCGTTGGACTCGCTGTGGTGCTCGACGGCGCCGATGCCGCCGCCCACCGGGATCCGGATGACGACCGGCAGCGACACCTTGCCGAGCGCCCGCGCCCGCATCTTCGCCAGCTGGCTGACGATCTGGTCGAACGCCGGGTAGACGAAGCCGTCGAACTGGATCTCGCACACCGGGCGGTAGCCCCGCAGCGCCAGCCCGATCGCGGTGCCGACGATGCCGGACTCCGCCAGCGGGGTGTCGATGACCCGGTCCTCGCCGAAGTCCTTCTGCAGGCCGTCGGTGACGCGGAAGACGCCGCCGAGCTTGCCGACGTCCTCGCCCATCACGAGGACCTTCGGGTCGTTCTCCATGGCCCTGCGCAGGCCCATGGTGATGCCCTTGGCCAAGGTGATCTGGGTCATCAGTGGCTCCCCTCGAACGACGAGAGGTAGGCCGCGAACTGCTCGCGCTCCTCCTCGATGAGCGGGTGGCGCTCCGCGTAGACGTGGTCGAAGATCGACAGTGGCTCGGGGTCGGGCATCTCGAGGCAGCCCTTGCGGACGTGCGCGGCGAGCTCGTCGGACTCCGCGTCGAGCGCGTCGAAGAACGCCTGGTCGGCCTGGCCGGTGCGCACCAGGTAGGCCTTGAGCCGCTCGATCGGGTCCTTCAGCTTCCAGGACTCGAGCTCGTCGGTGAGCCGGTAGCGCGTCGGGTCGTCGGACGTCGTGTGCGCGCCCATCCGGTAGGTGTAGGCCTCGATGAGCGTCGGCCCGCTGCCCTCACGGGCGTTCTGCAGCGCGGCCCTGGTCACGGCCAGCACGGCCAGGACGTCGTTGCCGTCGACGCGGACGCCGGGGAAGCCGAAGCCGGCCGCGCGCTGGTAGAGCGGGATGCGGGTCTGCTTCTCGATGGGCTCGGAGATCGCCCACTGGTTGTTCTGGCAGAAGAACACGACCGGGGCGTTGAAGACGCTGGCGTAGATGAACGCCTCGTTGACGTCGCCCTGGCTGGTGGCACCGTCACCGAAGTAGGCGATGACCGCGCTCTCGGCCCCGTCCTTCTGGACACCCATCGCGTAGCCGGTCGCGTGCAGGGTCTGCGCGCCGATCACGATCGTGTACAGGTGGAAGTTCTTCTCGTTCGGGTCCCAGCCGCCGTGGTTCACGCCACGGAACAGGCCGAGCAGGTTCAGCGGGTCGACGCCGCGGCACCAGGCGACGCCGTGCTCGCGGTAGGTCGGGAAGGCGTAGTCGTCCTCGCGCAGCGCGCGTCCCGAGCCGACCTGCGCGGCCTCCTGCCCGAGCAGGCTGGCCCAGATGCCGAGCTCGCCCTGTCGCTGCAGCGCGGTGGCCTCGGCGTCGACGCGGCGGACCAGGACGAGGTCGCGGTACAGGCCGCGCAGCTCCTCGTCGGACACGTCCACGGAGTACGTCGGGTGCTCGACGCGCTCCCCTTCGGGGGTGAGCAGCTGGACGAGCTCGGGCTCGCTGCTGGGTGAGGGGCCGGGGGGCGTGGTGGGGCGTACCGCGGACTTGCGCGGTGCGCCGACGGCGCTGTCGGTCACGTGCACTCCTCGTCGGCTCGCGCCGCCCCACGGGGTCTCCGCAGCGGGTGGCGTCGTGCTCTGGTGTTCTGCCCCGAACCGGGCGCGTCGACGCGAGGTGGGCGCGGCGCTCGGCACGGTGCGTTTGCGTGTGCTGCGCCTCACACGAGGCGCGCGGTAACGGTACCGGCGGAGAGGGCCGGACGACGAACCGGCGGGGGGTCGGCGCTCGTCAGTGCTTGTCGTGGCCCAGGGCGAGCCCGTGGCCCTGCCCCTCGTCGCCGTCCAGGCCCGGCGGACCGTCGGGCGGCCCGGGAAGCAGGGCCGGAGGCGGGGTCGACGTCGCAACCGGAGCCGACGGCGTTGCCTGGACCGGCACCGCGACCGGGGTGGGCGCCGCGGCCGGGGTCGGGGCAGCGGTCTGGGTCGGGAGCGACGCGGGCACCGGGGGCTTCGCGGCCCGCTGTGCGGCGCCACGGCCGACACCCGGCCGTCCCCGATCCTGGCGCGCCCCGTCCGACCGCCCTCGGTCCTGCCGCCCGTCGTCCTGACGCGCCCCCTGCCGTCCGCTGTCCTGCCCCGCGTTGTCCTGGCGGTCCGGGTCCGGCCGCGCGTCGTCCTGGTGCCCCGGGTCCGGCCGCCCGTCGGCCGGCCGCGCGTTCCGCGCCTCGTGCTGCCGTCCTCGGTCCTGTCGCGCACCGACCTGTCGCGCACCGTCCTGTCGCGCACCGTCACCCCGTCGGCGCACCCGATTGCCGGGCCTGGAGTCGTCGTCGTCGGAGGCGACGGGTGCCGCGGCGTTGAAGACGGTCGGTCTGGCGGCGGGAGTCGTGGAGGAAACCCCCCTGGAGGTGCCGAGAACGCGAGCCTTGGCCTTGGTGGCCCGATCGCGGACCGTGTCGGGTCGCCTGCCCTGCTTGACCGAGTCGACCTCGGCCTCCGGCTCGTCCGGGGCGTCGGAGGCCGGCACCTCGGTGTCGGCGGAGAGGACGGGCCCGGTCGGCGCCGGAGCACTGGCCGTGGGACGCGGCGCCGGGGCGGTCGGCCCCGGCTGCTGCGGCCCGTCGCCGCCGCTGGAGGGCGGGGCCTCCGGCTCGGGGACTGCAGGGCCCGGATCGGCTGGACCCGCGGGCTCCGGACCGAGGACGGGAAAGGTCAGACCGAAGTCCGGGAACAGGCCGGACGTGCCCGTGGCGGTGCCCGCGTCGGGGGCGGGACCCGTGGGTACGGACGGCACCGGCTCCTCGGCCGGGACGACCACGACGGTCGAGGGGGGCTCGACCGCGACGCTGCCCGGCTGCCGCGGCTCTCCGCCGGGCCGTCCGGCCAGCTCGCCGGCCGAGACCAGGCCGAGGGTGGCCAGGGCGCCGGCGCTGAACAGGGCGAGGGCCGCCGTGGCGATACCGGTGGTGCTACCGGTGTCCGCCACGGCCTGTCCGCCGAGCCGCCTCGCCATCAGATCGCTCTGCCGTTCGTCGATGTCTGTCGCCCCGTCACCCGAACGGGTGCTCACATGGTGTGACGAGGTCAACACTATATGTGTCAGAACGGACACCACACAGGTCCATTCCGGTGAAAAGCATCGGCGAGTTGTAACGAGGCCTAAAGCCGGGGTCTTGTGCCGCGCTCCCGGGCGCCCCGACTGTCGGACGAGTGCCCTACGCTGTCAGCACCAAAGGGGGTGGACACTCATGTCGATCAACGCTCGACCGACCGCCGGCCCGGTCGCGGTCTGGGCTGCCCTCGGCACGGTCTACCTGGTCTGGGGCTCGACCTACCTGGCCATCCGGGTGGTGGTCGAGACCGCCCCACCGCTGCTCGCCATGGGCGCCCGGTTCCTGGCCGCGGGCACGCTGCTGGGCACGGTTCTGGTGGCGAAACGCGGCCGGACGGCCCTGCGGGTCCGCCCGCGACAGTTGGGCGGCGCGGCCGTCGTCGGTCTGCTGCTCCTGCTCGGCGGCAACGGGGGCGTGGCGGTCGCCGAGCAGACGGTGCCCTCCGGGCTGACGGCGCTGCTCGTCGCCGCGACGCCGCTGTGGCTCGTGTGCCTGCGCACCGCGGCCCGCGACCGGCCGGCCCGGCTCAGCCTGGTCGGAACCGTCGTCGGTTTCCTCGGCATCGCGGTGCTCGTCCGCCCCGGCGCGTCCCTCGGCGACGACGTCGAGCCGTGGGGGCTGGCGCTCGTCGTCGCGGCCGCCGGCTCCTGGGCGGTCGGTTCCTTCCTGGCCCCGCGCCTGCCGATGCCGGGCGACGCCTTCGTCGCGACCACCTGGGAGATGCTGCTCGGCGGGGGCGCCATGGTGCTGGTGGCGGTCCTTGTCGGCGAGCTGGACGGGTTCACGCTCGACCAGGTGTCCGGAGCGGCCTGGGCCTGGCTGGGGTACCTCGTGGTGGTGGGCTCGGTCGTCGCCTTCTCGGCGTACGTCTGGCTGCTGCACCACGCGCCCATCTCGCTCACCGCGACGTACGCGTACGTGAACCCGGTGGTCGCGGTGCTGCTCGGCGCGCTGGTCCTGGACGAGCCGGTGACCGGCGTCGTGCTCGCGGGCGGCGCGGTGGTCGTGCTGGGCGTCGGCCTCGTCGTGACCGCGGAGCGTCCGCGACGAAGGCCTCCGGCCCGGGTTGCGGCGGCGGACGAGGTGGTAGACCTTCCGGCATGACCGCCAGCCGCTTCCAGGCCTCGGGATGAGCCGGCTGGTGCTCGGGCCGCTCCTGCGGCACGTGGGCGAGACGGACGCGACCGTCTGGGTGGAGACCGACGGGCCTGCCACCGTCGAGGTGCTGGGGCACTCCGAGCGGACGTGGACCGTGGCCGGCCACCACTACGCGCTGGTCTGCGTCGAGGGGCTGGCGGCCGGGAGCTCGACGACGTACGACGTGCGGCTCGACGGCGAGCTGGTCTGGCCGCGGCCGGAGGACCCGCGGCCGCCGTCGAGGGTGCGGACCCTCGACCCGGAGCGCCCGCTGCGGGTCGTGTTCGGGTCGTGCCGCTACGCACGCCCGGACGCGGTCACCGACGACGACAAGTTCGAGGCGGACGCGCTCGACACGTACGCCAAGCGGATGGCCCGGCTGCCCGAGGCGCGGTGGCCGGACGCACTGGTCCTGCTCGGCGACCAGGTCTACGCCGACGAGACCTCCGAGCGGACCCAGGCCCGGATCCGGGCCCGCCGCGACGTCAGCGAGCCGCCGCACGAGCAGGTGAAGGACTTCGAGGAGTACACCTGGCTCTACGAGGAGTCGTGGACCGACCCCGACGTCCGGTGGCTGCTCTCCACCATCCCCTCCTCGATGATCTTCGACGACCACGACATCGCCGACGACTGGAACACCTCCGCGGCATGGCGGCGCGAGATGCAGCGGACCTCGTGGTGGGAGGAGCGGGTCGTCGGCGGCCTCTCGTCGTACTGGGTCTACCAGCACCTCGGGAACCTCTCGCCGCAGGCGCTCGCCGACGACGGGCTCTACCAGCGGGTGCGAGCCCAGGACGGTGATTGCGAGCCGATGCTGCGGGAGTTCGCCGCGGCGGCCGACCGGGAGGCGGACGGGCAGAAGGGCGCGCAGTGGTCCTACCGCCGCGACCTCGGCGGCGTGCGCCTGCTGGTCATCGACTCCCGCTGCGGGCGGATCCTCGACGAGGGCGAGCGGTCGATGGTCTCTGAGGCCGAGTTCCGTTGGATCGAGAAGGAGGTCGCGGGCACCTACGACCACCTGCTCGTCGGCACGTCGTTGCCGTGGCTGCTGCCCCGGGCGCTGCACGACATCGAGGCATGGAACGAGGTGCTGGCCGGTGGCGCGCGGGGGGAGCGGATGGCGCGAACCGCCGAGCGGTTCCGGCAGGGCGCCGACCTCGAGCACTGGGCGGCGTTCCGCAAGTCCTTCGACCGGCTCGCGAACCTGTTCGCCTGCGTGGGGCGCGGCGACCACGCGGGATCCGGCGGTGAGCCGCCCGCGTCGGTGTGCGTGCTGTCGGGGGACGTACATCACGCGTACGTCGCCCGCGCCGAGTACGACGACCCGTCGGTGCGCTCGAGGGTGTACCAGCTGACCTGCTCGCCGGTGCACAACTACGTGCCGCGG
>DASVBQ010000272.1:0-7387 GCA_036375795.1 Actinomycetes bacterium | reverse complement strand
GCGGGGCAGCCAGACGCCAGACGGATCGCACGCGACACCTCCTCGGGCGGGCAGGGACTGCGACGACCCCGTGCTCGCGGCGACTACGCTGACCAGCAGGTTCTCGCCCGTACGCTAACCGACGACGGCCCTCGCCGACGGCGCCGTTCGGAGGACCAGCGTCAGGAAGCCTGTCACGTCCCGAAAGAGCCCCAAGGAGAGAGTCCGGTGCCCAAGTCACGCATCCGCCGACGCATCGCCTTCACGCCCCCGAAGGAACGCTCCGATGCGGTCCGCGTCGGCAGCCCCCGGTGGCTGGTGCCGGTCATGGTGGCCTGCTTCATCGTCGGCCTGCTGTGGGTGGTCACCTACTACGTAACGCAGACCGAGTACCCGATCGGCGGCATCGGACTGTGGAACATGGCCATCGGCTTCGGTCTGATCATGGTCGGCTTCGCGCTCTCCACCCGGTGGAAGTGACGACTCGGCGACTCGCCGGTGTCCGGGACCTGTCCAGCGCGTTGACGTGCGGAAATACACCGCTGTAAGTCATCCACATCAGTTATCCCCAGTGTGGACAACCGGCTGACCCGCGGTGGCGACCCTGACCCGGCTGCCCGGTCACCACGCCGAGGGTCCGACGGTTCCACGTCTCCAACCGACAGGCTGCAGCGCTGCGTTACACCTGCACCCCTAAGCGGCAGCGGCCGGCGCGGCGGGGGAGGGTGGTGGAGCGGCGTCAGAGCAGCTCGAGGACGGTGGCGTTGGCCATCCCGCCGCCCTCGCACATCGTCTGCAGGCCGTACCGCGCGCCGGTGTCCCGCATCTGGTGCACCAGCGTGGTCATCAGCCGGGCGCCGGACCCGCCCAGCGGGTGCCCGAGCGCGATCGCGCCGCCGCGCGGGTTGACCAGCGCCGGGTCGGCCCCGGTCTCGGCCAGCCAGGCACCCACGACGGAAGCGAACGCCTCGTTCACCTCGAACGCGCCGATCTCGTCCAGCCGCAGCCCGGCCCGGTCCAGCACCTTCTTCGTCGCCGGGATCGGCGCCGTGAGCATGGTCACCGGGTCCACCCCGGCCGTGGCGAAGGCATGGAACCGGGCGAGCGGACGCCAGCCCAGCTGCGCCGCCCGCTCCGAGGTCGTGATGAGCAGCGCCGCGGCGCCGTCGGAGATCTGCGAGGAGTTGCCCGCCGTGACCACGCCGCCCTCCTCGCGGAACACCGTCCGCAGGCCGGCCAGCGTCTCGAGGTCGGTGCCGCGTCGGATTCCCTCGTCCGCCCGCATGTCGCCGACCGCCGCCAGCTCGCCGTCGAACGCCCCGGAGTCCGCCGCCGCGGCCGCGTTGGCGTGCGAGCGGACGGCCACCTGGTCGAGCGCGGTACGCGACAAGCCCCACCGTTCGGCGATGATCTCCGCGCTGACGCCCTGCGGCACCAGGCCGTTGTCGTAGCGCTCGAGCATCCGCGGCCCGAACGGCAGCCCCGGGCCCTGCGTGATGGTGCACAGCATGGGCACCCGGCTCATCGACTCGACCCCGCCGGCCACCACCACGTCGTACTGCCCGGCGATCACCCCGGCAGCCGCGAAGTGCGCCGCCTGCTGCGACGAGCCGCACTGGCGGTCGATCGTGACGCCCACGACGTCCTCCGGCCAGCCGGCCGCGAGCACCGCGTTGCGCCCGACGTTGACGGCCTGCTCGCCGGTCTGCGACACGCACCCCCACACGACGTCGTCCACGAGGGCCGGGTCGAGGCCGGTGCGGGCCACGAGCGCGTCGAGGACGTGCGCCGAGAGGTCCACCGGGTGCACGCCGGAGAGCCCGCCGCCCTTCTTGCCGACGGGAGTCCGCACCGCGTCGACGATGACCGCGTCGCGAGCCTGGGACATGGGGTCTCCTCGGGTAAGTTACCGACCGGTAACCCGAGTCTACGTGAGCTCCGCCGTCCGCAAGGCCACCAGGGCGACGACGCCCAGCAGGACCGCCGCGATGCCGGCGACCTGCACCAGGTTGCGCCGCTCCTTCGGCGCGTAGGCGAGTGCCGCGGCGATCAGCGCCCCCGCGATCAGGCCGCCGACGTGAGCCCGCCAGTCGATGCGGGGGACGAGGAAGCCGTAGCCCAGGTTGATCGCCAGCAGCACCAGCACCCCGGTCGTCTCGCGGCGCAGCCGGCGGCTGACCACCAGGAAGGCGCCGAGGAGCCCGAAGACCGCTCCGGACGCGCCGAGGGACGGCTGGTTCGGGGGGCTGAACGCGTACGACAGCGCACTGCCGCCCAGCGCGGACACCACGTAGAGCGCCGTGAACCGCGCCCTGCCCAGCGCCGCCTCGAGCATCGGCCCGAAGACGAACAGGGCGTACATGTTGAGCAGCAGGTGCAGCAGGCCGCCGTGCAGGAAGGCCGAGGTGATCAGGCGGTAGACCTCACCGTCGGCGACCCCGACGGTCTCCATGGTCCGCGGGTCGAGCGCCAGCCCGATCTCGTAGAGGCGACGGGTGAACTCGTCGGACACGAGCTGGGCGACGTACATGACGACGTTGATGCCGATCAGCACCTTGGTGACCCAGCCGGGGTCGGCGCTCACCTGGCCGCCGAAGAGGGTGCGGGCCGGACGTGCGCCCTTGTTGCCGGCGCGCACGCACTCGGGGCACTGGAAGCCGACCGACGCGGGGATCATGCAGTCCGGGCAGATCCGCCGCTCGCAGCGGGTGCACCGGATGTGCGCCTCACGGTCGGGGTGGCGGTAGCAGGTGGCCGGCTCCGCCGGTACAGGGTCGGCGACGGGCGGCTGCTCGGTCACGGGCGGCTCAGCTGGAGCGGTGCTCGACCTCGACCGCGTCGATCACGACATCCTCGACCGGGCGGTCCATGCCACCGGTCCGGGTCGATGCGATGCGGTCGACGACCTCGCGGCTGGTGCCGTCGGCGACCTCGCCGAAGATCGTGTGGCGGCGGTTGAGGTGCGGCGTGGGGCTCACCGTGATGAAGAACTGGGAGCCGTTCGTGCCCGGACCCGCGTTGGCCATCGCCAGGAGGTACGGCCGGTCGAACTGCAGCTCGGGGTGGAACTCGTCCGCGAACCGGTAGCCCGGGCCGCCGGTACCGGTGCCGAGGGGGTCACCACCCTGGATCATGAAGCCGGAGATGACGCGGTGGAAGATCGTGCCGTCGTAGAGCCGGTCCGTGCTCTTGTGGCCGGTCCGCGGGTCGACCCACTCGCGCTTCCCCTCGGCGAGCTCGGTGAAGTTGGCGACCGTCTTCGGAGCGTGGTTCGGGAAGAGCCTCAGCTCGATGTCGCCGTGGTTGGTCTTCAGGGTGGCGTACAGCTCGTCGGCCACGGGGTCCCTCTCTCGAGCGGTGGGTGCGCGCCGCGTCGTACGGCTGCCCCATCCTCGCACGCCCGCCTCATCCGTCAGGGGGCAGGCGGTCCGGTTTCACGGAGAGCATGATGGGCAGGAGCCGAAGACGCCGATCTTTCGACCGGAGGTACCTCGTGTCCCGCACCAGCACCCTGCGCAGGCAGAACCGTCGCACCACCCGCTCGGCCAACAAGAAGGTCACCCCCGTCGCGGCGGAGGCCCGGGACACCGCCGTGCGCTACGCCGAGACGACGCGCGAGTGGGCCGCACCCAAGGTCGAGGCTGCCAAGGAGTGGGCGGCACCACGGGTGGAGCCGGCCGTCGACAAGCTCAAGGCTGACGTGGTTCCTGCCGTTGCCGGAGCCGTGACCGCCGCCCTGGCCGCCACCGAGCCGGCCCGCCACGAGGCCGCCACCCGCGGCAGCGCCGCCCTGGCTGCGCTCAAGGGCGAGGTCGAGCCTCCCCAGCCCAAGAAGCACCGGGCCCGCAAGGTGTTCCTTCTCGCCACCGTGCTGGGCGCGGCGTACGCCGGCTGGAAGGCGTGGGCGGCGAAGAGCACGGCGAACCCGGCCGACGCCTGGGCCACGCCGAGCACGACGACGTACGGCACGTCCGGTGTCACGCCGATGCCGGCGACCGAGCGCCCGGCGACCGACGACGCGGCAGGCGCGGGCCCCGACGAGGCGCTCGCCGACGCTGCCGACGAGGCCGCGGTGGAGGACGAGTCCGCCGAGGGCGCGTCCGCCGGGACCACGACGGAGGCCGTGACGCCGAAGAACGCGCGCAAGGTCTCGCAGGCCGCGTCGAAGGGCCCCAAGCCCAGCAGCAGCTGACGCTCGTCAGGGGGTCTGTGCGTGCTTGGGCTTTGCCGGCTCGCCCTTCGCCGTCGCGGCGGCCGGCTTGGCGCAGGTGTGCGCGGCTCGGGAGACGGCCCCGCCGTGGTTGTCGTTCTTGCCGCCGGTAGCCGCACCGCGCGCCACCGCTGCGACGCACGCCCCGTGTGCACCACGGGGCCGTGGGGTGCCGGTGGCCGCCGCCGGTCCGCGCCGGTCGTCCCCGCGCGTCGCGCCGTCGTCGTCCGCGACCGTGGCAACCGTGACCCGCGGACCCGAGGCAACGCTCACCCCCCACGTCCCGCCCGCCGCTCCGGCGAGGACGGCCACGGTGAGCAGCAGCACCAGGCGGCTACGCGCCGCCGCAGCGGCAACCAGGTGAGTGAGCATCGTGGACCTCCGGTCCCCGAGCAGCTGCTGTACCCCTTCATCGCGAAAGGGGTCCCGTCGTTACGCGGCGACGGCGCGGCTCGTCGCTAGCATCCGCACTGTGTGGAGCGCCCTGTCCCGGAGGCGCAAGCGCCACGTGGTCGGGGTGGTGGCAGTCCTCCTGGGGTCGGCGGTCATCCTCAACTACCTGAGTGACAACGACGGACTGTCCCTGATCGACCCGACCGACGCGACTCGGTCCTACGCGGCTGTGTTCATCCTCGTCACGCTGGACGCGATCGTGCCGATCTTTCCGGGCGAGACCACCCTCAACGCCGCGTCCACCGCCGCCGCGCAGGGTGTGCTCGACCTGGCACCGGTCATCGTCATGGGCAGTCTCGGCGCGATCGTCGGCGACTCGGCCCTCTTCTGGATCGCCCGTCGCTCCTCGCGCCGGGTTCAGCCCCAGCTCGATCGTGCGCGCCGCGACGCCCGCGTGCGTGAGGTACTCGCGATCATGGACTCGAGCGGACCGGTGCTCATCGTCGGTGGGCGCTACGTGCCGGGCATGCGCTTCGTCGTCAACGCGACGATGGGGCTCTCCGACTTCCCCTATCGCCGTTTCCTGCCCTGGTCGGCCCTCGGCGGCGTTCTCTGGAGCACCTACACGTGCGTTCTCGCCTACCAGGTCGGGACCGCGCTCGCCGAGTTCCCGCTGGCGTCGGTGGTGATCTCCGGCCTGATCACGACGGTCGTCATCGTCGCCATCCTCCTCGTCGTACGGCGGCGACGGGCGGGGCGGCTTACGGGCCAGGGATAGGTACCACTGACCTGCCGGGCGGTGCGGTCACGCGGGTCCGCGATGGGTGGAGACGAGGGGACTTGAACCCCTAACCCCCGCCTTGCAAAGGCGGTGCTCTGCCAGTTGAGCTACGTCCCCCGGGTGGCGTCTCAGGGCTTGTCGGTGACCTCGGCCCAGAGGTCCTGCTCCGCCTCGCGGTCGGCGACGACCTTGCGGTAGGCGATCAGACCACCGACGGCCGCGAGTGCCGCGGCCAGCAGCTTCTTCGACATCGTGGCTCCCTGTCGCCGGACGGCCGTCGACCGGCGGAACCGGGGACGGAGTGGGCCTAAGTGGACTTGAACCACTGACCTCTGCCTTATCAGGGCAGCGCTCTAACCAACTGAGCTATAGGCCCGTGCGCCGCGCAAGACTACCCCACCGTCGAGGGGTCGTCCCAACCGGGAATTCGCCTGGCGAAGGATCCTCAGACGTCCTCGGTGAAGGTCACGTGCAGCCCGCCGACCAGGCTGGCGGCCATGTTGTAGAGGAACGCGGCGAGGGTGCACAGCGCGGTCATCAGGACCACGTTGACCGCCGACAGGACCAGCGTCAGCGACATCACCCGGCCGAGCCCGACGTAATCGAGGATGTCGACGCCCTGCGCACTGTCGCTCGATCGCGTGACGCTCTCGACACTGCGGCCGACGGAGTCGAAGACGCCCATCGTGTCGAGCACGGTCCAGAGCACGAACACGGCGACGAACGCGACGACCGCGATGGCGATGGAGAGCAGGAACGCCAGCTTCATCACCGACCAGGGGTCGACCCTCGCCAGGACCAGCCGGGCGCGCCGGGCCTTCGGCCGTGCCGCCGGTCGGGAGGGCACCGTGGTGGTGTCCCGTACGGGCGGCATCGTGGCCGTCGGCTGGCCGCCGTGCCACGACTGCGTGCCCGGAGCATTGGGGGTGCTCACTCGTCGGTCCCCTCTTCAACCGTGGGCTCGGCGGCGATCTCGGCCTTGGCCGCGTCGACTGCCTCGTCCAGCTCCTCGTCGTCGGCTGCGACCGCACGCTCAGCGTTGCGGGCGATCGCCACCACGGTGTCATCGTCGGCGAGCGAGATGAACCGTACGCCCATGGTGACACGTCCGGTCGGGTTCACCTCGCTGACCGACACGCGCGTGACCCCGCCGCTGGCCTTGATCGAGAACACCTCGTCGCTCTCGTCGACCACCAGTGCGCCCACCAGCGACCCTCTCGCCTCGGAGAACTTCATGGCCTGCGTGCCGTATCCTCCCCGGCCCTGGAGCCGGTATTCCCCGACGTCGGTGCGCTTGGCGAAGCCGCCGTCGGTGACGGTGAAGACGCTCCCGCCGGGGCGGGCCACCGTCATCGCGAGCAGCTCGTCGTCGCCCTTGAACCGCATGCCGGTCACGCCCGAGGTGGCCCGGCCCATCGGCCGCAGCGCGTCGTCGGTCGCGGCGAACCGGACCGACATCGCCTTGCGGCTCACCAGCAGCAGCTCGTCCTCCGAGGACACCAGGCGCGCCGAGATGACCTCGTCGCCGGTGCCGTCGTCGTCCTCGCGCAGGTTGATCGCGATCAGCCCGCCGCTGCGGTTCGAGTCGTACTCGGTGAGCCGGGACTTCTTCACCATGCCGCGCTTGGTCGCGAGCACGAGGTACGGCGCCACCTCGTAGTCCTTGAGGTCGATGACCTGGGCGATCTGCTCGTCCGGCTGGAACGCGAGGAGGTTCGCCACGTGCTGCCCGCGCGCGTCCCGGCCGGCCTCCGGCAACTGGTAGGCCTTGGCGCGGTAGACCCGCCCCTTGTTCGTGAAGAACAGGATCCAGTGATGGGTGGTCGTCACGAAGAAGTGCTCGACGAGGTCGTCCTGGCGCAGCTGCGCACCGCGGACGCCCTTGCCGCCGCGGCGCTGCGCCCGGTAGAGGTCGGACTTCGTCCGCTTCGCGTAACCGCCGCGGGTGATCGTGACGACGACGTCCTCCTCCGGGATGAAGTCCTCGGCGGACATGTCGCCCTCGTAGGGGATGAGCTGGGTAC
>DASVBQ010000246.1:0-8858 GCA_036375795.1 Actinomycetes bacterium | reverse complement strand
GCCCGGGCACCGGCGACCGTGAGCCCCAGCAGCAGCAGCTCGGTGGAGACGTGGGAGTCGCCCCGGCGGGTGGCCTCGTCGATGGCGGCGGCCACGACCCGCTGCAGCGCCGCGGACGGTGCCGGGGCCGCGACGGAGGAGCCGCTGGCGCGCGGCAGGTCGGCCACCGCCTTGTCGGCGTCCTCGCGCACGGTGGCGCGGTCGATGCCGACGGCTTCCAGCACCGTGACGGCGATGCCGGTGTCGTCCTGGACCAGTGCCCAGAGCAGGTGCTCCGGCTCGACGGCGGGGTTGCCGTCGCGCAGCGCGCGTCGGGACGCGGCCGCGAAGGCCTCTTGGCTCTTGGTGGTCAGCTGTGTGGCGTCCATGTGTCCATCTCCAGTGAGCCGTTCGGCGGGGATTCCGGGCCGAACGGGATGCGCAAGGTGTCAGTCGCCATTCGGTTCGGGGTCAGCGGTGGCCGTGCGGCCGCCAGACGACCAGGGAGGTTCGCGGCTGGGCAGCGCGCAGCGTGTCGAGCTCGTCCTGCAGCTCCCGGACGCGGGCCTGCAGGGCGGCGACCTGGTTCTCGAGGTCCAGCACCTTCCGGACGCCCTCCAGGCCGAGTCCGAGTGAGGAGAGGCGGACGACCTCTCGCAGCACGGCGATGTCGTGGCGGGAGTAGCGCCGGCCGCCGCCGGGTGTCCGGCCCGGCGAGACGATGCCGAGCCGGTCGTACTGCCGCAAGGTCTGCGCGTGCAGCCCGGTCAGCTCCGCGGCCACCGAGATGACGTACAGGGGAGTGTGGTCGTCGCTCTCCCAGGCGCCGTCGGAGCCGGCGATGAACGGCATGGTTGTCAGGCCCCCCTCCTGGTCGCGCGGTCGAGCAGGCCGGCGCGCGGGTCCTCGCCGGCGGTCGCCTCGCGGAACGCCCCGACCGCCTCGCGGGCCGCCTTGCTGAGCTTGGTCGGCACCGCGACCTCGACGGTGACGAGCAGGTCGCCGCGGCTGCCGTCCTTGCGGGGGACCCCCTTGCCGCGTACGCGGAACGTGCGGCCGTTGGCCGTGCCGGCCGGGACCCGCAGCGTCACCGCCGGGCCGCCGAGGGTCGGCACCTTGACCTCGCCGCCGAGTGCGGCCTCGGGGAACGTGATCGGCACCGTGAGGGTCAGGTTGTCGCCGGCGCGGCCGAACAGCGGGTGCGGCTGCACATGGACGACGACGTAGAGGTCGCCGGGCGGGCCACCCCGCTCGCCGGGGCTGCCCTTGCCCTTGAGCCGGATCCGCTGGCCGTCCTTGACCCCGGCCGGGACCCGCACGCTGAGCGTGCGGGTGCCCATGGCCCGGCCGCTGCCCCCGCAGTCCGGGCACGGGTCGTCCACCACCAGGCCCCGGCCGCGGCACTCGCGGCAGGGCTCGGCGAACGCGAAGCCGCCGGCGTTGCGGCTGGTCTGACCGGTGCCCAGGCAGGCCGGGCACTGGTGCGGCAGCGAGCCGCCGCGGCCGCCGGTGCCCTTGCAGCTGGGGCAGGGCTGCTCGCTCGCCATCCGCAGCGGCAGGGTCACGCCGTCGACGGCGTCGGAGAAGGCCAGGGTCACCTGCGACTCGACGTCGGCGCCGCGCCGGGGAGCGGCGGTGCGCCCGGCGCGGTTGCCGAACAGCCCGCCGAGGACGTCACCCAGCCCGCCCGCGCCGGCGGTGCCCCCGAAGATGTCACCGAGGTCGAACGGGACACCGGCGCCGCCGCCCGGCCCGCCAGTCGTCCGGAACCGGCCGCCGCCGGCGCCGAAGAGCGAGCGCGCCTCGTCGTACTCCGCCCGCCGCTTGGGGTCGGCGAGCACGTCGTAGGCCTCGGAGATCTCCTTGAACCGCTCCTCGGCCGCTGCGTCACCCTTGTTCGCGTCCGGGTGGTAGGTCCGGGCGAGCTTCCGGTAGGCCTTCTTGATCTCCTCGGCCTTGGCGTCCTTGGGGACGCCGAGCGTCTTGTAGTAGTCCTTCTCCAGGAAGTCCTTGGTGCTCACACGCCCCCTCTCCTCGCGTCGGGTGTCACTGCAGGTCCGTCACCGTCGGCCCGTCACTCCGGGTCCGCGACGGCCACCCGCGCCGGGCGCACCACCCGGTCACCGATGCGGTAGCCGGGCTGGAACACCTCCACGCAGGTGGGCTCGGAGACCTCTGGCGAGTGGTTGTGGGTCAGGGCCTCGTGCACGGTGGGGTCGAACGGGTCGCCGGCCGTGCCGTACCGCACCATGCCGAGCCGCTCGACGACCTGCTCGAGGGCTTCGCCCACCGACTTGAAGCCACCTTCGAGCTCGCCGTGGTCGCGGGCCCGACCGATGTCGTCGAGCACCGGCAGGAGGTTGCCCAGCACGTTGGCGATCGCGTGCTCGCGGATCGCCTCGCGGTCCCGCTCGACCCGCCGGCGGTAGTTGGCGTACTCCGCCTGAAGTCGCTGCAGGTCGGCCGTCCGCTCCGCGATCTGGCGGACCAGCTCGTCCGCGACGTCGTCGCCGAGCCGGTCCTCCTCGGCCGGAGCCTCGGGAGCAGGCTCGCTGACCTGCTCCCTTGGCTCCGCCACGCGCACCTGTCCGGTCTCCGGGTCGAGTCGGCGCCGGTCGTGGATGACCGGGCCCTCCCGCTCCTCGAACTCGTCCTGTGGGCGCTCGGTCACTTCTGCTCGTCCTCGTCCACGATCTCTGCCTCGACGACGTCCTCGTCGCCGTGCTCGGTGCCGCCGGTGCCGCCGGTGCCAGCCTCGCTGCCGGGACCGGGCGCACCGGCGCCGGCGGCCTGCTGCTCCGCGTAGAGCGCGGCGCCCAGCTTCTGGCTGACGCTGGCGACCTTCTCGGTGGCGGCCTTGATCTCGGTGACCGCCGACTCGTCGGTGCCCTCGAGCGCCTTCTTCAGCTCGGCCACGGCCTGCTCGACCTCGGCCTTGGTGGCGGCGGCGTCGCCCTCGGCGAACTTGTCCGCGTTGTCGGCGAGGAACTTCTCCGTCTGGTAGACGAGCTGGTCGCCGGTGTTGCGGACCTCGGCCTCCTCGCGGCGGCGGTGGTCCTCCTCCGCGTGCGCCTCGGCGTCCTTCATCATCCGCTCGATGTCCTCCTTCGGCAGCGCGGAGCCGCCGGTGATGGTCATCGACTGCTCCTTGCCGGTGCCGAGGTCCTTCGCGGAGACGTGGACGATGCCGTTCGCGTCGATGTCGAAGCCGACCTCGATCTGCGGCACGCCTCGAGGCGCCGGCGGCAGGCCGGTCAGCTCGAACATCCCGAGCTTCTTGTTGTAGACCGCCATCTCGCGCTCGCCCTGGTAGACCTGGATCTGCACCGAGGGCTGGTTGTCGTCGGCCGTGGTGAAGATCTCGGACCGCTTGGTCGGGATCGTCGTGTTGCGCTCGATCAGCTTGGTCATGATGCCGCCCTTGGTCTCGATGCCGAGGGACAGCGGCGTGACGTCGAGGAGCAGGACGTCCTTGACCTCACCCTTGAGGACGCCGGCCTGCAGGCTGGCGCCGATGGCCACGACCTCGTCCGGGTTCACGCCCTTGTTGGGCTCCTTGCCGGCGGTGAGCTCCTTGACCAGGTCGACGACCGCGGGCATGCGGGTCGAACCGCCGACGAGCACGACGTGGTCGATCGCGCCGACCGTGATGCCGGCGTCGCGCAGCACCGACTGGAAGGGCGCCCGGGTGCGGTCGAGCAGGTCCGCGGTCATCTGCTGGAACTGCGACCGGGTGATCTTCTCGTCGAGGTGCAGCGGACCTGCGTCGGACGCGGTGATGTAGGGGAGGTTCACCGTCGTCTCGGTCGACGACGACAGCTCGATCTTGGCCTTCTCGGCCGCCTCGCGCAGCCGCTGCAGCGCCATCTTGTCCTTCGACAGGTCGACGCCGTGGCCGTTCTGGAACGCCTTGACCAGGTGGTCGACGATGCGCTGGTCCCAGTCGTCACCGCCGAGGTGGTTGTCACCGCTGGTGGCCTTCACCTCGACGACGCCCTCGCCGATCTCGAGCAGGGACACGTCGAAGGTGCCGCCACCGAGGTCGAAGACGAGGATGGTCTGGTCGGACTCGCCCTTGTCCAGGCCGTAGGCCAGCGCGGCCGCGGTCGGCTCGTTGACGATGCGCAGGACGTTCAGGCCCGCGATCTCTCCGGCCTCCTTGGTGGCCTGACGCTGGGCGTCCTCGAAGTACGCGGGGACGGTGATGACCGCGTCGGTGATGGTCTCGCCGAGGTAGGCCTCGGCATCGCGCTTGAGCTTCTGCAGGATCCGCGCGCTGATCTCCTGCGCGGTGTACTTCTTGGCGTCGATGTCCACCGACCAGTCGGTGCCCATGTGGCGCTTCACCGAGCGGATCGTCCGGTCGACGTTGGTGACGGCCTGGCGCTTGGCGACCTCGCCGACCAGCACCTCGCCGTTCTTCGCGAAGGCGACGACGGACGGTGTGGTCCGTTGGCCTTCCGCGTTGGCGATGACGGTGGGCTCGCCACCCTCCAGGACCGAGACGACGGAGTTGGTCGTCCCGAGGTCGATACCGACCGCACGTGCCATGGCTGCTGTTCCTCCACTGGATGGGACTCGACAGGATTGAGTCGTGACGACTCATAGTCTGCGGCCTGTCCAGTAGAGAGTCAAGAAACCTGAGTCGACCGGACTCAACTAGTCGCGCGCCGACGTCGGAACGGCCACCTCCCGGCTGAGCCCGGCCGCCAGACCGGCGGAACGCAGCGGCGGCACGACGACCCGCCAGGTCCCCGTCCGGCGGCCGGTGACCCGGACCGCGAGGTCGTACCGGCTGGCGCCGGTGAGCCGGCCACGGACAACGGTGCGCCACGAGCCGTCGGCGGACTGACGCTGCAGGCGGACCAGGGCCCCCGGCCGGGCCGGCGTGACGGCGCCGTGGAAGGTCGCGACCTGGCCCAGGGACACGTGCGGGTCGACGGAGAGCCGGACCCGCTGGCGGACCGCGACGACCCGGCTGGCGCTGCGCGCCCCGACCGCGTGGGCGGACCCGGCGTACGTCACGTGGTAGGCGGCGCGGCGGCTCGGCCGGGTCGGCAGGCTGAACGTCCCGTCGGCCGCCGTGGTCGCGGCGGCGACCCGCTCGTACCTCGAGGACCCCGGGTACCGGCGCAGCAGCCGTACTGTCCGGTCGACGGCCGGGGCCCCACCGGACCCGCGAAGCGTCCCCCGGATGCGCAGCGTCTCGCCGTAGCGCACCGACTCCGGCCACGTGACCTGCAGGGCGCTCGCGGTGAACCGGCGCATGACGGACGGGGAGGCACCGTCGGCGGTCACTGCGACCAGGCCGACCGTGTAGTCGGTGCCGGCCACCAGGTCCTCGAGCAGGAACTCGCGCGCCGACGGCTCGACCGGGAAGAAGTCGTCCTCCCCGATCGCCGGCCGGACGTGCACGACGTAGGAGTTCAGCGGCGAGGAGCCTGCGGACGCGGGTGGACGCCACGTCAGGTGGACCGAGCGCGGCCGACCGGTCATGGTGACCGCCTGCGGCACTGAGGGGCCGGCCCACCGGGTGAGGCCCGTTGCCGTCGTCGCGGCCGCGACGCTCTGGCAGTCGACCGCGGTGACCCCGGCCGTACCGGCGGCGGCGAGGTTCGCGCAGGCCTGCTGCAACACCGCGGCGAGGTCGGTGAAGTCGGCGCCCGGGGTGAGCATCTGCAGCGTGGACCAGTAGAGGAAGGCCGCCTTGTCCGTCCCGATGCCGGCGAACGACTGGCCGTTGAAGGCGCCGCCCGGCTCACCCGCCGTGCCGTCGACGACCAGGTAGGCCGTCTTGTTGGGCACCCCACTGTTGGTGTGGACGCCGCCGTTGTCGTCGTAGTCGGGCGCGAAGTCGTAGAGGTCGCTGCCCGTGTGGTCCGGCTGGCCGTGCAGCGTCGGGTCGGCCATGTCCCGCGTGATGCCACCCGCCCGCTCGGTGAGGTCCTCCCCGAGCTGCCACCGGGTCTCGGCAGTGTCGGTGCCGATCCCGTCGGTGAGGTCCACGAGCTCGCCGAGCACGTCGGACATCGACTCGTTGATGGCCCCCGACTGGTACCAGTAGACGAGCCCGGCGGTGTGCTGGGTCAGGCCGTGGCTCAGCTCGTGCGCGACGACGTCGTCGGCGGAGGCGAACCCGGCGCCGTAGACCATCTGGTCGCCCGTCCAGAACGCGTTGTCGAACGGGCAGCCCTCCGCCGGGCAGTAGCGAGTGGTGGAACGCAGCTTGCGCCCGTCGCCCAGGTCGGAGCCGATCATGGCGGTCAGGTCGACGCCGAGCCGCGTCGCGAACCACTCCGACGTCGCGCCGGTCAGGTCGTACGCCTGGTCGACGTCCGGGATCCCGGTGGGCGCCGAGCCCTCGACGCGGGCGTACTGCCCCGGACGGCACGCCACGTCCGCCGACGGCACCCCGGCCCGGTCGCACACGACCCGGTCGGTGACGTGGGCCACCTGGTCCACCCGAAGGAGGACGGCCCCGGTCCCGGCGTCGACGAGCACCAGCTCGCGGACGTCGGGACGTGCGGTCGCGGTCACCTCGACCCGCCACACCGCGCGGCCGCCTGCCGTCCCCCGCGGGTCGAGGAGGGCGGCGTCGTAGATCCACCGCGTCGGTCGCGCCGCCTGCAGCGCGCCGCGGCGCAGGCCGTGGGCCGCCGCCGTCACCCGCACCGCCGTCCGGGCCGCAGCCGAGGCCGGCAGGTCGTACGCCGTGGTCCGCGGCTTCGACGCGGCCTCGCCACCGATGGACAGCAGCGCCGACGAGCGGTCCAGCACGGTGACCAGCTGGCCGCCCAGCACCGGGACCCCGTCGACGGTCTGTTGCAGCCGGACGACCTGGTGCCCGGACGCCGTCGCCGACACCCGCGCCAGACGGAGGCCGGACGAGGCAGGCAGACCCAGCCGCGCCCCGAACCGGCGCGCGTGTGCGCGGGCGGCGGCGACCCCGCGGCTGCCCGCCGGCGCTGCGGCGAGCACCCGGCCGGGACGCGCTCCCAGCAGCCTGACCTGGCCGCGCCCGTCACGGACGCCCCGTGCCTGCGCAGTGCTGCTCCCGTCCGGGGAGACCACCGCGCCGGAGGCCGCCGGCGCCGTCGGCCCGCTCAGCTGGAGCGAGGCCAGCAGCGCGACGGAGAGGACCAGCGCCCCGCCGGACCGGCGCGCGAGGAGCGGCTTCGGCACGGCAGGCCCCCGGGAAAAGGACGAATGGGAAAGACGGAGCAGAGTCCGGCATCGTCAGGCTAGTGGCGCAGGCGCCACCTCGGGGGCGGACGCGCAGACTCACTCCCATCGGCCGACGCGCCGCTACGGTTGAGCCCGCGCGACAAGGGCAAGGAGTCGGCCGTGGCTGAGAAACCATCGATGGTCTGGCGCATGTTCGGGGGCCTGTCCGCCGTCCTTGCCGGCCTCGCCGCGCGCAAGGTCCTGACCAAGGGCTGGCAGGCCGCCACCCGGCGCAATCCCCCGGCCAACCCCGCGGCACCGGGGACCCAGTGGCGGGAGGCGATCCCGTTCGCCGTGGTGAGCGGCGCGGCGATCGGGCTGGCGCGCATGGTCGCCACACGGAAGGCTGCGGGCTACTACCGCAAGTCGACCGGGCACCTTCCGGCCGGCATGGAAGAGGTCACCTGACCTCGGCTCTCCCACGGAGGAACCTCGTGCGCACAACCCGTCGACTCCTGGCCGCCACCGTCGCGTTCACCACTGCCGGGACCGCGCTCGCCGCCGCCCCGGTCGGCGCGGTGAGCGACCAGGCGAGAGTGCCGAGCCTCGCGTTCCGCGGCGTGGCCACGCTCCCGGCGGGCGCCGCCTTCGACGGCACCGTCGTCGGCGGCCTGTCGAGCATCACGTACGACGCCGCCCGAGACGTCTACTACGCCATCTCGGATGCTCGTCCGGAGCTCGGCCAGGGGCCGTGGCGCTTCTACACGTTGAAGGTCGACGTCTCCGACGGACGACTCGACCCTGGTGACGTCACCGTCACCGACGTCACGCCGCTCACCGACGCACAGGGTGTCGCGTTCCCCAACGGCACGGTGGACCCGGAGGGGCTGGCGCTAACCGGCCGGGACACCCTCATCGTGACCTCCGAGGGCTTCTCCGCCCCGGCCCCCCCGGTGGCGCCCTTCGTCCGGGAGTTCTCGCTCGACGGGCGTCAGCTGCGGGAGTTCGATCTCCCGGCGTACACCGACCCCGCTCCGCCCTCGGCAGGCGTGCGCAACAACCTGGGGCTGGAGAGCGCCGCCCTGACCCCCAACGGTCGCTTCCTGTTCACCGGCTTCGAGAACGCGTTGGCCCAGGACGGCCCGGCGGCGACGCTCACGACCGAGAGCCGGTCCCGGCTGCTGCGCTACGACGCACGCAGCGGCGCACTGCAGCGCGAGTACGTGTACGTCACCGACCGGGTCGCCGAGCCTCCGGTGCCAGCGGACGCGTTCACGGTCAACGGCCTGGTCGAGCTGCTCCCGCTGAACAGCCAGTTCCTGCTCGCGATGGAGCGGTCCTTCTCGGTCGGCGCCGGGAACACAGTGCGCCTCTACCGCGCCGCCCTGCCCGGGGCGACCCGGGTCACCGGCACGGCCGACCTGGACGACGCAGGAACGGTCCGACCGGTCCGCAAGCGCCTGGTGCTCGACCTCGACGATCTGGGCCTGACCCTGGACAACATCGAGGGCATGACGCTCGGGCCGCGGCTGCCCGACGGCAGCCGGGCGCTGCTCCTGGTCAGCGACAACAACTTCACCCCCGGACAGGTCAGCCAGTTCCTGCTCTTCACGGCCAGGAAGATCGGCCGGTAGCCCGGACGCGACCGGGAGCACGGACGTACGCTCGGGGCGTGCTCCCCGCCCTGCGCGACCACCGCGGCAAGCCCGCCGGCC
>DASVBQ010000238.1:0-3670 GCA_036375795.1 Actinomycetes bacterium | reverse complement strand
GTACCTCGAGACCTACGAGCACCTGGTGGTGTGGGCAGGCTCCCTCGACCTCGTGCCCGAGGAGTCCGTCCAGCGGCTTCGGCAGCAGGCGGCGCGGAACCCGGACGAGGCCGAGGCGGTGCTCTCCGGTGCGCGAAACCTGCGGTCCGACCTGTACGCCGCGCTCACCGACCCCGATCCCGCGCGTGACGTCCTCGACGGGCTGGGCGGGGCCATCCGCGCGGCCGGCGCCGACATCTGCGTCGACCACTCGCGCGCGGGGGGTCTGCGCCTGGAGCACGACCCCAGCGCGCTGACACTGCCGGTGCACGCCTTCGCCGACGCCGCGCGCGACCTCGTCCAGGCCGGGCTCGCCGGCGACGTGGGCCGGTGCCCGGGCACCGGCTGCGGCTGGCTCTTCCTGCGCAACGGGCGGTCGCGGCGCTGGTGCATCATGTCGATCTGCGGCAACCGGGCGAAGGCGCGCCGGTACTCCGAGCGGCGCCGGGCCACCCGGGTCACCGGCGCCGCGTCGGCGTGAGCATCAGAGGGTGCGGACCTCGCGGCCGCAGTCGATGACCAGCTGCGCGGCCTCCCGGCGGTAGGTCCGCAGCAAAGCCACCCGCTCCGCGCCTCGGCTCTGCGCGCTCGCGGTTCGATCGGCCAGGTCGGCGACCTTCCTGGCCTGCTCGAGCGTCCGTTTGGACGGGAAGTCGCGGACCTCCAGCGCGACCGTGCCGCTCACCGCGGCGATCTTGCTGCGCACCTCGTCGTTGAACTCCTGGTAGCGCTCCTGGCCCAGCGCCTTGAGCGAGGCGTCCGCGTAGGAGATGGCGGACACGACCTGCTGGCAGCCGTCGCCCGCGTCGGTGTAGCGGGCGAGCTCGTCGGCCAGGGGGGCCTCGTCGTCCCCGCACGCGGCGGTCGCAGCCAGTAGGCCGGCAGCGAGCAACAGCCCCACCGAACGACCGGTACGCCCGTGCATGGCGCCGCCCTCCGCTGACCGGGATAACCGTCGGACCATCGTTCGCAGGTTAGCAGGGGGCAGGCTGCCACATGGAAGCCCGAGATCAGCCGACAGGCGCCTCGACGTGCTCGTCCGTCCGCTGCTCCGGCAGGGCCACCGGGGTCGTCGAGCCGTGCGGGTCCAGGTTGGGCAGGACCCGGTCCAGCCATCGGGGGAGGTACCAGTTGCGGTCGCCCAGCAGGGCCATCGTCGCCGGCACCAGCACCAGCCGCACCAACGTCGCGTCCAGCGCGATCGCGGTGGCCAGGCCGATGCCCATCATCTTGATGACCACGGCCGGGTCGAACGCGAAGCCGAGGAACACCGCGACCATGATCAGCGCGGCCGAGCTGATGACCCGCGCGGTGGACGACAGCCCGGTCACGACACTCCCCCTGCTGTCCCCGCTGCGCAGGTACTCCTCGCGCACCCGGCTGAGCAGGAAGACCTCGTAGTCCATGGACAGGCCGAACAGGATCGCGAACATCAGCACGGGGACGAACGCCGCGATCGGCACCGGGCCGGGCAGGCCGAGCAGGTCCGCGCCGCCCTCGGTCTGGAACAGCACGGTGATCACGCCGTACGCCGCGCCGACCGAGAGCAGGTTGACCAGGACCGCCTTGACCGGCACGACGACGGAGCGGAAGGCCAGCACCATCAGCAGGAACGACGTCGACAGCACGACCGCCACCACGACCCAGAGATGGTCGGCGAGCACGTCGGAGAAGTCGTCCATCGTGGCCGTGAAGCCGCCGATGTGGACACCGTCCGGCACCGACCCGCGCAGGTCGTCGATCAGCGCGATGGTGGCGTCGTCCTGCGGGCCGGTGGCCGGGGTGACGGTGAGCACCGCGGCCGACCGGTCGGCGGCGACGGCCGGCGGGGTGACCGCGAGCACGCCCTCGGTCGAGGCGATCTGCTCCTGCAGCCGGGCCAGGCCGGCCTGGTCGACCTCGGCCAGGTCGACGGCGACGAGCAGTGGCCCGTTGCTGCCCGGCCCGAAGCCGTCCTCGACCAGGTCGTAGGCCTGGCGGATGGTCGTGGACTCCGGCTCGTTCCCGGCGTCGCTGGTGCCGATCTTCATGCCCAGGGCAGGGATGGCGAGGGCGGTCAGGATCACCGCGGAGCCGGCCAGCCAGGCCACGGGGCGGCGCGAGACGGTGTGGGCGAGGCGTGCGGCGGTCGGGGAGTGCGATGCCGCTGCCTCCAGGTGGCCGGTCCGCCGGTCCTTGCGGCTGTACACGCGCAGCTTGGCCAGGCCGAGCAGCGCGGGCAGCAACGTGACGGCGGCGACCACCGTGAGCAGCACGACGATGCCGGTGGCGTAGCCCATCGACGTGAAGTTGGGGACGCCGGTGAACTGCAGCCCCGACAGCGCCAGCAGCACGGTGCCGCCGGCAAAGACCACCGACTGGCCCGCGGTCGCGTTGGCTTCGGCCGCGGCGTCCGGGACGGACAGGCCGCGGGCCAGGGCGTCCCGGTGCCGGGTCACGATGAACAGCGCGTAGTCGACACCGACGCCGATGCCGATCATGGAGGCGAGGGTCGGGGAGACCGTCGAGACGTCCGTGGCGGCCGCGAGCAGCGTGATGCCTCCGGTGCCGACCCCGAGGCCGATCAGTGCCACGCCGATCGGCAGACCGGCCGCGACGACCGAGCCGAAGGCCAGCAGCAGGATCACGATCGCGGCGCCGATGCCGATCAGCTCGGCCGTGCCGCCAGGCGCCTGCACGTTCTCGGGCACCTGGCCGCCGAAGGCGACCTGGTACCCCTCGTCGCCGAGCGACGCCGTCGCGTCCTCCAGCGCGACCAGGCCCTCGTCGCCCGTGAAGTCGGTCACCGGCACGTCGTACTGCACCGCGATGATCGCGGTGGCACCGTCGGCGCTGAGGACCGGCGGCGAGACGACGCCGACGGAGTCCATGCCGGCCAGCTCGGCGGCCGCGGCGTCGAGGGCAGCGCCGTCGAGACGGCCGTCGCCCGCGTGGACCACGACGCGGGCGTCGGCGCCCGCCATCTCGGGGAAGCGCTCGCGCAGCAGGTCGTAGGCCTGCTGGCTGTCGCTGCCGGGGATGGTGTAGTCGTCATTCAAGGCCCCGCCGACGGTTCCGGCGAGGCCGAGGATCACCACGACCGCGGCCACCCAGGCGCCGATGGTGCGCCAGGGGTGCCGTGCGGCGGAACCGCCGAGGCGGTAGAGCAAGCGGGACATCACGGTCTCCTGCAGACGGGGTCTCTCGGTCGACCCCACGGTGCCCGGGCGCACTGGTAGCCGACTTGCGGCCGGCTTGACGGCCCCCTGTGGCGCGCCGCGGCGGAGGTCGGTCCCGGGGACGGAGCGGCGGGTCCCTGGGCATGCGGACGCCGCGCCCCGGCTGCTCAGGGGGCGCGGCGTCGTGTTCTGTTGCGGCTCAGGCCTCGCTGCGCGGAGCGGGGATGCCGGCGAGGAGCGCCCGGACCTCCGACTCGCGGTAGCGGCGGTGCCCGCCGAGGGTGCGGATCGAGGTGAGCTTGCCCGCCTTGGCCCACCGGGTCACCGTCTTGGGGTCGACGCGGAACATGGTCGCGACCTCGGCAGGGGTCAACAGGGGCTCGGCGTCGGGGGTACGAGTCGTCATGAGGTCGGCCTCTTTCACTGGGCGAACCGACCAATCTCGGTTCCTGGGTGCAATAGTGCCCGTTAGG
>DASVBQ010000230.1:0-3595 GCA_036375795.1 Actinomycetes bacterium | reverse complement strand
AACGGCCCGATGACCTGGCGGTGCAGGACCGACGACGTGAAGCCCGGCGCCACCTCCTCCATCCGCGCGACGACCGCGTCGGCGTGCGCCTCGACCTCGCCGCCGTGCGGCGCCTGCGACCACTCGTGCGGCACCCATTGGGTGAACATCGAGACCACGTGGTGCCCGGACGGCGCCAGCGAGTCGTCGAACACCGACGGGATGCAGATGTCGGCGAACGGCCGCGTCGAGGCGCGGCCGCCGACCGCGTCCTGGAAGCCGGTCTCCAGCTCGTCGAGCGACTCGGCGAGGACGATCGTGCCGCCGTGCACGGACGGGTCGAAGCCGGGCTTCGCCGAGAACTCCGGCAGCCGGTCCACCGCAAGGTTGACCTTCACGACCCCGCTGCGCGACCGCCACCGCTCGATGTCGGCGACGAAGTCGTCCGGAAGTGCCGACCGGTCGACCAGCCGCAGGAACGAGATCGCCGGGTGCGCGGTGGACACGACGGTCGACGCGGCCAACTCTTCGCCGGTCTCGAGCACCACGCCGGTCACCGTGCCGCCGCGGGTGGTGATCTCCCGCACCGGCGCCGACGTGCGGATCTCGACCCCGAACGAGCGTGCAGCGGCCGCCATCGCCTGGGTCACGCCGCCCATGCCGCCACGCGGGAACCCCCACGCCCCGACCTTCCCGTCGCCGAGGTCGCCGATGTGGTGGTGGGCCATGACGTACGCCGTGCCGGCGGACCGCGGACCGGCCCACGTGCCGATGATCCCGCTCACGGACAGCAGGGCGCGCACCGCGTCGGACTCGAAGAACTCGTCCAGCAGGTCCGCGATCGAGAGCGTGAACAGCCGCGTGATCTCGACCGCCCGGCGGGTGTCCACCCCGCGCAGCTTGCGCAGCAGCCCCAGCTGGGCCGCGACGTCGGCCGGTCGCCGCGAGCCGATCTTCGGCGGGATCTCGTCGAGCAGCGGGCCCAGCACGGCTGCGAGGTCGTCGAGCCACTCGTCCCAGCGGTCGATCGCCCCGGCGTCCTTGTCGGAGAACTTCGCCACCTGCTCGCGGCGCGCCGCCGGGTGGTCCGGCAGCGCCAGGTAGCGGCCGTCGCGGTGCGGCGCGAAGTACGGCCCCTGCGGGTAGACGTGGTAGCCGTGCCGGTGCAGCGACAGGTCGCGCACGAGTGACGGCGGCAGCAGGCTCACGACGTACGACAGCGAGGTGACCTTGTAGTCCGGGCCGAACGGCTGCTCGGTCACGGCGGCCCCACCGACCACCGGCCGCGTCTCGCACACGACGGTGCGCAGCCCGGCACGGGCCAGGTAGGCCGCGGCCACCAGGCCGTTGTGGCCGCCCCCGACCACCACCACGTCGTACGACATCAGCCGCCACCCTCGCGCTCGTCCGGCTCGCTGTCGGGGCCACGCAGCCACGGGACGCGCTGCTCCAGCGACTTGACCCCGCGCAGCGTCAGCAGCACGAGCGCGGTGACACCCCCGGCGAGCAGGATGTCGCCCATCCCGGCGGCCGCGCCGATCGCGGCGACGACGAACACCGCCGCCGCGCTGGTGAGGCCCGACGTGCGGCCGTGCGTGCCGTGCCGCAGGATCATCCCGCCGCCGAGGAAGCCGATGCCCGTGATCACGGCGTGCAGCGCGCGGCTCGGGTCGCCGGCGAACCGGCCGTCCTCCTCGAGCAGGGCCGAGCCCAGCAGCACGACGAGGGCGGCGGCGCCGGCGACCAGCATGTTGGTGCGTGTGCCGGCCGCGTGACCGGCTCGGTCGCGTTCCAGCCCGACCAGCCCGCCGAGCACCATCGCCACCGCGACCAGCCCCAGGGCCTGCAGCTGCTCCAGCTGGGTCACGGCGCCTCAGCCTCCCGACACGGCAAGCTCGGCCGAGGCGTCGACCCGCCCCCACGAGCGGTCGTCGAGCCAGCCCTCCGGCAGCACCACCCGGCGCGGCGAGCCGAGCCGGCCGCGCGGCGCGCCGACCGACCCGTCGGGGAACGGCTGGTCGGCGTCAAGGGTGGCGAGCAGGTCGTCGAGCTCGGCCATGGTGGACACCAGACCGAGCGCCTGCCGGGTGTCGCCGCCGACCGCGAACCCCTTGAGGTACCACGAGACGTGCTTGCGGAACTCCCGGCAGCCCTTGTCCTCGCCGGCCCAGGCCACCATCAGGGACGCGTGCCGCCGCATCACGCCGGCCACCTCGCCGAGCGTGGGGTGGGGCGCGTCGGGCAGCCCGTCGAAGGCCCGGTCGAATGACCGGAACAGCCACGGCCGCCCGAGACAGCCGCGGCCGACGACGACCCCGTCGCAGCCGGTCTGCTCCATCATGCGCAGCGCGTCGTCCGCCTCCCAGATGTCGCCGTTGCCCAGCACCGGGACGGTGGTGACGCGCTCCTTGAGACGAGCCACCGCCGCCCAGTCGGCCTGGCCGGAGTAGGCCTGCGCCGCCGTACGGCCGTGCAGCGCGACGGCCGCGACCCCCTCCTCCTCGGCGATGCGCCCGGCGTCGAGGTAGGTGTGCCGATCGTCGTCGATGCCGATCCGCATCTTCATCGTCACCGGGACCGAGCCGGCCGCGGTCACGGCCGCCCGGAGCACCGCGCGGAGGAGGTCGCGCTTCCACGGCAGCGCCGCTCCCCCACCCCGTCGGGTGACCTTGGGCACGGGGCAGCCGAAGTTCAGGTCGATGTGGTCCGCCCGGTCCTCGGCGACGAGCATCGTCACGGCCTCGCGCACCACGTGCGGGTCGACGCCGTAGAGCTGCAGGCTGCGCGGCAACTCGTCCGGGGCGAACTCGATCAGCCGCATCGTCTCCGCGTCCCGCTCCACCAGGGCCCGCGTGGTGATCATCTCGCTGACGTAGAGCCCGCCGCCGTACTCCCGGCAGAGTCGCCGGAACGGCGAGTTGGTGATGCCTGCCATCGGCGCGAGCACCACAGGCGGCGTCACGTTGTGCGGCCCGATGCGCAGCGGCGCGCGCACCGGTGCGACGGCAGCGGACGGGGTGACCATCCGCCCATTGTCTCAGCGGCTGATCGATGCCCGCACGCTGCGGGCGAGTCCGGCCAGGTCCGGTGTGTCGCCGCCGTGGGACGAGGCGACGGTGAGCAGCCCGACCCGCCCACCGCGGCGTACGACCGCCTCCGACCACAGCCACTCGCTCGCCCCGACGCCGTGCTCCCGGCGGCGGTCGAGGACCATGCGGTCGTCGGCCCGCACCTGGGTCACGACGGCCACCATGGGATCGGTGCGGCGTACCGGCTGCGCCGGGGCCGGGCAGGACCGGCCGGCGTCGCCCAGCAGCGTGACGAACGCGCGGGCCTGTGCCTCGCGGCGGTACTCGAGGACCAGCGCGACCGCGGGCGCCCCCCCGGGCCCGCGGTACGTCGCCTCCAGCGCGTGCTTCGGCACCGGCAGCCGGGGCAGCGTGGTCAGCCCGGTGCAGCCGAGCGGCACCACCGCCTGCACCACCTCCTCGGCGCCGCGCGCCCGCACCCACGACCCGTTGCCGACGTAGCCGTCCTCCGCCTCGCCCGGGTCGACGTACTGCGTCCACCCGGGCCCCAGGTCCGGCGGCGCGGGGACGTCGGACGCGTCGAGGTC